>WGDF01000254.1 GCA_015493405.1 Flavobacteriaceae bacterium | reverse complement strand
TAAAATAATGAATCTAAAACAGGTTTTATAGGAATGGCGTCTATGTAAGGCGCTATTTTTTTATAGAAATGATTGTAGACTAAGCGAAATCACTTTTTTTTGTATAATTATTTATAAATTACGGGCACAAAGTAAGTTTTATGTTTCAACCCATTTTGCAAAATATTTATGATGACATAAACCGGCTAAATCTGCAAGGCAAACAAGCTGATTATATTCCCGAATTAGCTAAAGTGCCATCGCATAAATTTGCCATCAATCTGACCGATATCTCAGGGCAAAATTACGGGGTAGGGGCGGTTGATGAAAAGTTTAGTTTGCAGAGTATCGCCAAAGTCTTTGCTTTTACCTTAGCTTACCGGCTCAAAGCCGATACGGTTTTTGAACATGTAGGTGTAGAACCCTCGGGCGATCCGTTTAATTCATTGATACAACTCGAGCAAGAAAATGGTTTTCCTCGTAATCCATTGATCAATGCCGGTGCATTGGCTATTTGTGATGTGTTAATTGGTGAACTTCCCAATCCGGAACAAGATTTGTTTGATTTTATCCGAAAAATTGCCCAAGACGAACAGATAACTTACAATCCGAAAGTTTACCATTCTGAAAAAGCTACAGGGTATCGCAATCGGGCATTGGCAAATCTGATGAAGTCTTTCGGGCGTATTCACAATGAGGTCGAAGCGGTTTTAGATTTATATTTCAAATTGTGCTCCGTAGAGATGTCCGTTCATACTTTATCACAAACATTTTTGCTCTATGCCAATCACGGGCGTTTGTTTCCCACCGATGAACAGATTTTGACTTCCAGTCAAACCAAACGGCTCAATGCCATTATGCAAACTTGTGGTTTTTATGATGAAGCCGGCGAATTTAGTTTTAGGGTCGGGTTGCCCGGAAAAAGTGGTGTAGGTGGTGGAATCGCAGCACTCCATCCCGAAAAATATGCGGTTGCTGTTTGGAGTCCTTTACTCAACCCCAAAGGCAATTCGGTCAAAGGTATCAAAGCTTTGGAACTGTTAACCACCAAACTCGGTTGGAGTATTTTTTAAAAAATATTGGATTAGTTTCTGAATTTATTATTATATTGCGATAACAACACTAAATAATTATAATGAAATTTTATTTCCGATTTTTATCCCTTACTTTACTCTTCTATTTGACAAGTGTGACAACTCTTTCAGCTCAAGACGGTAATTACTTGATTTCATTGATTTCAAATGATTTAAGCCGAAATGCTGATGCAGTTATTCGTAAATCCATTACAGATGTCAATGTGATTTCGGATAGTAAGATGCTGGTCAATCATCAGAAAATCGTCAGTGTTTTGAATGCTAACGGACAACAATTTGCTGATTTTATTGCTTATTATTCCGATTTTGAAAAGATAAAAAATATCAAAATTGTGATTTACGATGCTTCTGGGCATAAAATTAAATCGGTAAAGCGCAGCGAAATCAAAGATTATTCGGCCGAGGATGGTTTTTCATTATATAATGATACCCGTGTTTTGTATTACCACTACATTCCGCAGACTTATCCCTATACGGTTGCTATTTCTTATAAGGTCGATAGTCACAATACGGCTTCTTTGCCGTCATTTAATCCGATTGGTGATTTTAAACTCGGTATTGAGCAAAGTGTTTATAAAATTGGTTACCCTCCAGACATTATTTTACATATCAAAGAAAAAAATCTGAAGAAATTTGGCGTTGTCAAACAAAAATCGGAACATGAGATTTATTACAAATTGGCTCAAGTTGCCCCGATTATTTATGAAGATTATATGCCGTTTTTAAGTCAAATTACACCTTCGGTAAGATTTGCGTTGAATCGTTTTTCATTGGCGGGTGTAAAAGGTCATGCCGATTCTTGGTTAGATTTTGGCAATTGGGTCAATGAGGCGCTGCTCAAAGGTAGAAACACCGTTACACCACAAACTAAAGCGGCAATTGAAGCTTTGACAGCCTCTATTTCAGATCCGGTTGAAAAAGCCAAAAAGGTTTATAAATATATGCAAAATAAAACGCGGTATGTCAGTATTCAGATTGGGATAGGCGGTTGGCGTCCCATGCCGGCTTTAGAAGTGGATCAAAAAGCTTACGGTGATTGCAAGGCTTTGGTCAATTATACTAAAAGTTTGATGGACATTGCCGGAGTCAATTCATATTACAGCTTGGTTTATGGTGGTGCCAGGCGCGATATAGACAGTGATTTGGTTGGCATTCAAGGTAACCACGCCATTTTGATGCTCCCGACCCAAAAAGATACTATTTGGCTGGAATGCACCAGTCAAAAGGTGCCGTTTGGTTTTATTGCCGGTTTTACAGATAATCGAAAAGTATTGGTCGTGAAACCTCACAGTAGTTTTATTAAAAAAACAACGCAATACCCCGATAGCCTCAACCAGGTTGTGAAAACGGCTCTCATACAAATTGATCAGAAATTAAACGTTTTTGGCACCGTAAATATACAACACTGTGGGCCGTCCTACGATGATGTTTTTACTTTAAAAGATTTGAAAAAAGAAAAACAGGTCTTATTTTATAAAAAATATTTTGCGGGATTAAACGGCTTGAAAATTAAGTCTATCAAACTGAAAGATGAGAAATCCAAAGCATGTTTCGAGCAAAAATTGGGTATAAATATTCCTAATTATGTTGCCCGTCTTGAAGCCAATCAATATTATTTCAGATTGAATATTTTTTCTTTATTTTCAGGTATTCCGCCCAAATATAGCGAGCGAAAGTTTCCCGTTGTTATTAATCGGGGTTTCAAACATATCGATCATATTACCATTAAGCTTCCCGATGGTTTAGCGTTTGATTTCTTGCCCGATAATCTGGTTGTCAAATCACAGTTTGGAATTTATAAACGACAAGTGGTCAAAAAAGGCCCGCATCAAATAATTTACAATAGAATTTTTGAGATTAAAAGCGGTACCTATCCTAAGGAAAGCTATCGTGATTTTAGAAAATTTTTAAAGAAAGTTCGCAAATTGGATCTCACTAAAACCATTATTAAAAAAATATAACTATGAAAAAGCTCTTCTTAGCATTGTTTTTATTGTTTTCCCTTTGGTCTCTAAAAGCTCAAATAAAAAAATTCGGCAAAATCAGTAAAAAAGATTTTGTGTTAAAAAATGCCGATAAATATAAAGATGACGATGCTGTTATACTTTTTAAAGAACGCAAATCATGGTACGACTACGATCAAATAAACGGTTGGCAAATTGTAACACAAATCCACGAAAGACGTTTACTCAAAAACAAAGACGGATTTAAATATGCGACCAAAGCCATCAAACTATATGGCCGAAATAATGATGAAAGAGTAATTATTAAAGCCGTAACCTTTAATTTAGTTCATGGCAAAATCGTTAAAACCAAACTCAATAAAAAGGATATTTTTAAAGAAAAAATTAATCGTTATTGGAACGAAAAAAAATTCACCATGCCCAATCTAAAGGAAGGGAGCATTATAGATTGGCAATACAAAATATTTTCGCCTTATGTTGAGAATATAGATGATGTAATCTATAAAATTGATATTCCCATTTTATATTTAACGGCAGAAATAAAAATTCCGGAATATTTTCATTTTAAGTATTCGACAACGAATTATTTTCCGGTTAAAGTAACCCAATCCGAAAGTAATTTGAATATTAATATGCAGGATAAAAACCGGTATGCCAATAATATTGGAAATTATGAAACGCATTACCAAAACAGTCATTATGACGTCAAGCTCAATGTTTATACTCTATCCTTGCAAGATATAGCACCGATTAGCATTGAGCCTTATATGAATAGTATCAATAATTATATCGGTCGTGTCAAATTTGAATTGTCTTATATCAAATATCCTAATCAAATTCCGAAGTATATTGCCACCTCTTGGGCAGATGTCTGTAAAACCATTTACATAAAATCAAATTTTGGCAATCAAATCAAAAAACAATATTATTTTAAAAAAGATTTGGCTCAAATTATAAAGCCGACAGATACTTCGGTACAAAAGATAAGTAAAATTTTAAATTTTATAAAAAATAAGATAAAATGGAATAAGCAATATGGTATATATGCCGATGATGGTGTTGTAAAAGCTTACAAAAAAGGCATCGGTAATGTTGCTGAAATCAATTTTGCCTTCATTGCGATGTTAAATGCATCAGGTATTAAAGCTTATCCTGTGTTGGTCAGCACCAACAGCCATGGCACACCTTTGTTTCCGACCATTGACGGATTTAATTATGTCGTTACTGCTGTCGCATCCGGAGCAGGCTATATTTTAATCGATCCCACTGAAAGATTTGCCATTCCGGGCGTATTACCTAAGCGGGTTTTAAATTGGCAGGGACGTTTGGTTAAAGAGGATGGCCAATCGGAAAGTATTGACCTTTTTCCTAAATTTTATAGTGTGGCAACCGACATTATTCAAGCCGATTTGAATACCGATTTGGAAATTAAAGGTTTTGATTTCAAAAAATATACCGGAAATATCGCCTTGCATAAAAGGAATCAATTTGAAAACTTGAGTTCCGAAGATTTAATTAAATTATTTGAAGATCAATATGACGGACTTACCATAGATAAAATTCGTAAAAGCAGTTTGTATAAACTGCAGAAACCTTTTAAAATACAGATGCAATTTGATATGGAAGATGCCGTAGAAGAAATCGGGCCTAAAAAATCTTTTAATCCGGCTTTATTTTTAACTGAAAAGGAAAATGTTTTCAAATCGGATAAACGTGACTTTCCGGTATATTTCGGCTATCCTTTTATGTTTAGTTCTACCATCACAATTAAAGTACCACCGACTTATCAAATCGAAAAATTACCCGAAAATGTGACCTATACTTTACCAGAAAATCTGGGTTCTTTCACTTATACCATCAGTCAAAATAATAATGTGATCAAATTGGTAATTGAACAAAAAATCAACGCACCGATTATTCCAAATACACAATATAGTGTTCTCAAAGATTTTATGGGTAAAATAGTTCAAAAAGAAAATGAAAAAGTCATCTTGAAAAATAAATAGGCACCTTTATTCAATCAATTTTGTCGGAGAATTTCTATCTCTGCTAAATCAGATATTTATAACAAATTCCGATAGAGTTCCTTTAGTATTTGTTGGAATAGTCCTGAACTGTTGATAACTATTTTTTTTAAGACGTGTTTTATTTTATAACTTTGTGATTGAAACACGACTTTATTAACGCTACTTTAAATAATTATTAATCAGCAACTTATGTATTTGATTTTTGACACCGAAACAACAGGTTTGCCTCAAAATTTTGATGCCCCTATAAGTGATACGGACAATTGGCCCAGAATGGTGCAAATCGCTTGGCAGTTGCATGATGATATGGGGCGTTTGATCGAGCATCAAGATTATATTATTAAGCCTGAAGGTTTTAATATTCCATTTGAATCGGAGCAAATACATGGTATTTCAACTGAGTTGGCTTTAAAGGAGGGCTTTGATTTGAGTGACGTGTTGCAAAAATTCAATGCAGTTCTCGCAAAAGCTAAATTTGTAGTAGGGCACAATATCAATTTTGATTTAAAGATTACCGGCGCCGAATTCTATCGCAAGCAAATTCCAACCCCTTTATTGGAAAAGAAAATTTTGGACACCATGACCCAAAAAACAGCGGATTTGTGTCAATTGCCCGGCGGACGAGGTGGTCGTTATAAATTACCCAGATTGGGTGAATTGTATTTTCATCTTTTTGATACCAATTTTTCCGAAGCGCATAATGCCACTGCCGATGTGGAAGCAACAGCTC
>WGDF01000253.1 GCA_015493405.1 Flavobacteriaceae bacterium | reverse complement strand
ATGACCCAAAAAACAGCGGATTTGTGTCAATTGCCCGGCGGACGAGGTGGTCGTTATAAATTACCCAGATTGGGTGAATTGTATTTTCATCTTTTTGATACCAATTTTTCCGAAGCGCATAATGCCACTGCCGATGTGGAAGCAACAGCTCGAGCCTTTTTTGAACTCGTCAGAACCCAACATTTTTCAACTTCAGAATTGGAAACTGATCTGGATTATATTGAAAAGTTTAGAGTTGAAAATCCTACAAAAATACCTATTTTAGGCTTAGAACATATCAGTTTTAAGAAAAAAAGTGCAGTTTTAAGACAAAAAAAAGCAAGTTCTGAGCAAAAAACTAAGAAAACTGATGAAGTTTCTTTAGCTGATGTCAGTTTTGTCCATTTACATAACCACACCCAGTATTCAGTCCTGCAATCTACAACTAAGATCAATGAATTGATTCAAAAAGCTGCAGCTTATGACATGCCGGCTGTAGCCATTACCGACAATAACAATATGATGGGCGCTTTTCATTTTGTATCTGCTATCGAAAAATATAATGCAGATAAGGATGAAGAAAAGCAACTCAAAGGCCTGATTGGGATTGAACTCAATGTGGTGGATGATCACACCAAAAAAGATGTCAAAAACAATGGTTTTGCCACTATTTTTATTGCAAAAAATAAGGCCGGCTATCAAAATTTAATCAAACTCTCATCAACCGCTTACACCGCCGGCTATTATTATGTGCCGCGTATCGGGCGTGATTGGGTCGAAAAATATAAAGATAACCTTATTGTATTGAGTGGCGCACTATCCGGAGAAGTTGCTCAAAAAATATTAACCATGGGAGACCGTCAAGCCGAGGCCGCTTTGCTTTGGTGGAAAAATATATTCGGGCCGGATTATTATTTAGAGTTGAACCGTCATGGTTTAGAGGAAGAAGATCATGTCAATGACGTCATTTTGGCTTTGGCAGCCAAACATAATGTTAAGGTCGTGGCAGCTAATAATACCTACTATTTGGAACAGTCGGATGCCGATGCCCAGGATGTTTTATTATGCATTAGAGACAATGAAAAGAAATCGACTCCCATAGGGCGCGGGCGCGGTTATCGTTACGGTTTGCCCAATAATGAATTTTATTTTAAGTCGCCCCGACAAATGAAGGAATTGTTCAAAGACATTCCTCAAGCCATTATCAATATACAAGAGATTGTCGATAAAGTAGAAAATTTTGAACTTAAAAGGGATGTTTTACTCCCAAAATTTGATATTCCCGAAGAATTTAAAGATCCCAAAGATGAAGAAGATGGTGGTAAGCGTGGTGAAAATGCTTACCTGCGACATTTGACTTATGAAGGCGCCAAAGACCGATGGCGCGAATTAACACCCGAAATCAAAGAACGGCTGGAATTTGAACTTGAGATCATAGAAAAAACCAAATACCCGGGCTATTTTTTGATTGTTCAAGATATCATTCGAGAAGCCAAAGAAATAGGTGTGATGTGTGGCCCCGGACGTGGTTCTGCGGCCGGTTCCGCTGTAGCTTATGCTTTGAAAATAACCAATGTCGATCCCATTAAATACCAATTGCTTTTTGAACGGTTTCTCAATCCCGAAAGAGTTTCATTGCCCGATATTGATATGGACTTTGACGACGAAGGTCGTGAGCGTATCATTGAATACGTAACCCGTAAATACGGGCGTGAACGGGTGGCGCAAATCATTACTTATGGCACTATGGCAGCCAAATCATCTATTAAAGATGCTGCACGTGTAACGGAATTACCTTTGTCCGAATCAGAAAGTTTGGCCAAAAAAGCCCATGTTTCCTTGGAGTTGATTCTCAATAATAATGAAGAAAAAATCAAGCAAAAAGCCAAACGTCCTGAATTGATTGCTGAAGCTATGGCTTTGGCTCGTATTGCCGAGGGGACCGATCAATTAGCGCAGACAGTTAAAACGGCCGGTCGTATTGAGGGCTCTTTGCGAAATTTAGGTTTGCATGCCTGTGGATTTATCATTGCACCGACAGCTTTAGATGATGTTGTGCCTGTGACTACTGCCAAAGGATCTGATATGTATGTGACCCAATTTGACAATTCGGTTGTGGAAAGTGCCGGTTTGTTAAAAATGGATTTTTTGGGGATTAAAACCTTGACTATCATTCGGGATGCTTTGCAGTTGATTAAAAAACATCGAAACATAGAAATTGATTTGGAAGAATTGCCTTTGGATGATGAAAAAACCTATCAACTTTTTCAAAGAGGACAAACAGCTACAATTTTTCAATTTGAATCTGATGGTATGCGCAAGCATTTAATGAACTTGAGACCGACGGAATTTGAAGATTTGATAGCGATGGTAGCTTTGTACCGGCCCGGCCCGATGGAAAAAATTCCGAATTATATCCGTCGGAAATATGGTCAAGAACCAATAACTTATGACTTGCCCGAAATGGAAGAATTCCTAAAAACAACTTACGGAATTACCATTTATCAAGAACAAGTGATGTT
>WGDF01000252.1 GCA_015493405.1 Flavobacteriaceae bacterium | reverse complement strand
TTTACAACAAACTTGCCAAAGGATAAAATACGCCAATTTGTCTATTTAAACTGTCCTTTTGTCGTCAATTCTTACATTTTGTCTGAAATAGTTTGAAGTTTTAATAGTTAAATGCCAGCATTTTAAAAAGTTGAAAATGAATACATTATATTATGTTTATTTTTCAATCAATGACATTGAGAAGCATTTATAATCCGGGTGAGGTATATGCACTATAAAAAATAGAAGGAAGAGAAATAAATTTAATAGATGTGAAATACAATGTGCCTCCGAAAAAAATCATTAAATATTTTCGCTGACCTAAATGGAATATATAATATAATGTCAATGCTTAGGCTTTATAAATCCGTCCTCCCCAAAAAAAAGGGGGAATAAATTATGGTGTATTTGTCCTGAGGATTCAGAATTTATTGTCCTTGCGAGCTCGCTCCTTTAATTATTTTGTAAAATTTTTTCAAGTGCCATCCCACGCGAGCCTTTTATCAAAATAACAGCATCTTTGATTTGACTAAAAATACCACTGTTGATAAAATCAAGAGTCGATTTATATCGGGGTAAATCTGTTTTGGTTTGGTTAAAATGTTGCCCAATCAAATAGCCTTCAATTCCTTTTTCTTGGACCAAATCGGCTATAGCTTGATGTTCTGCGGCCGTTGTATCACCCAATTCAAACATATCGCCCAAGATGGCCACTTTGTGTTTTCCGGACATTTGCATTAAGTTTTCCAAAGCCACCTTCATACTGGTTGGATTGGCATTATAGGCATCTAAAATAATGAGATTCCCATTTTTTTCAATGATTTGTGATCGCATATCTTTGGGCACATAATGTTCCAAAGCTTGCTTGATTTCATCATCAGACAGGTTGAAAAATTTTCCTGTTGCTATAGCATAACCGATGTTTGACAGGTTATATTTCCCGGTCAATTTGGTTTGAATTTCAGTGTTGTTCAAACGCACTTTCAATTCCGGATGATTTGAAATATCTTGCAGTTTCACATTGGCATCCGGATGATTGCGAAAAGTGAAAGTATATGATTTAAGGCCTTCAGCTGCTTTTTTAACCCAATCATCATCGAGATTGACAAAGGCCATTCCTCCTTTTTGTTTGAGATAGTCAAATAAAGCCGATTTTTCTTTGAGTACGCCATTCAAATCTTTAAATTCTTCAAGATGTGCTTTGCCAATACTCGTGATGAGTCCGAAATCAGGGGCCGTAATTTTGGTCAAAGCTTCTATTTCGCCAAAATGATTACTGCCCATTTCGACGATAGCAATGTCAGCATCTTCGGGAATATCCAATAAAGTCAATGGGACGCCAATATGATTATTCAGATTTTTATAAGTAGCAGCCGTCCGATATTTTTGCGATAAAACGGCTTGAACCAACTCTTTGGTCGTTGTTTTACCATTGCTTCCGGTAATGGCAATTGTAGGCATGCCCACATATCGACGATGAAAGTGACCGAGTTCCTGCAAGGCTTTTAAAGTATCTTCGACATAAAAAAAGCGTTTTTCTTTGATGGTGTTTTTTTTCTTATCATCGATGACAGCAATATGAGCGCCTTTTTTCAAGGCTTTTTCGGCAAATTGATTGCCATCAAATTTTTCCCCTTTAAGTGCCCAAAACAGGTCGCCTTTTTCAATTTCCTTGCTATTGCGGGTAATTTTAGGATGATTGAGGTAAATTTCGTGTAATTCTTTAAGTTCTTTCTCTGTCATATTTCTTGATATATTTTTCTATTTTTCCGACCATACATTTGTTCCCGACATAAAAGGGGACGCGCTGATGCAGCTCTACCGGTTTGAGTTCCAGAATGCGTTGTTTGCCGTTAGAAGCTTTACCACCGGCTTGTTCTGCTAAGAAAGCTACCGGATTGCATTCATAAAGTAAGCGCAATTTGCCTTGGGGATAACGACTGGAGTCAGGATATAAATAAACGCCACCTTTTATCATATTGCGGTGAAAATCAGAGACCAAAGAACCGATATAACGCGAGGTGTAAGGGCGGTCACCTTCTTCTTCTTGACAATATTTGATATATTTTTTGATGCCTTTAGGAAAATGTCTGTAATTGCCTTCGTTGATAGAATAAATTCGACCTTTATCGGGAAAATGCATATCGGGATGAGACAAGTAAAATACACCTAAAGCCGGATTCAGTGTAAAACCATTTACGCCATGTCCTGTTGTGTAAACTAACATGGTGGAGGTGCCATAGATGACATAACCTGCAGCAATTTGGTTAACACCGGCTTGTAAAAAATCCGCCTCAGTAACCGGTTGTCCAATGGGACTGACCCGACGGTAAATTGAAAAAATAGTGCCAACCGAAACATTAACATCGATATTAGAGGAACCATCCAAAGGATCCATCAAGACGATATATTTATTATTATTGCCTTTATCTTTGCCGACAATATTGATATAAGAATCTTCTTCTTCCGAAGCAATACCGCAAACAATTTCTCTATTGATAAGAGCTTGAATAAAAACTTTATTGGCAAAAACATCTAATTTTTGTTGTTGCTCTCCTTGAATATTTTCGTGCTCGGCAGCACCAATGATATCGACTAAACCGGCTTTATTGACTTCGTGGTTGACCACTTTAGCAGCCAATCTGATAGAGTTTAACAAATTGCTTAACTCTCCTGTAGAAAAAGGAAAATGGGCCTGACGGTCAATGATGAATTCTCCTAAAGTAATCAGTTGGTTCATAATTTTTTATATCTAGAAATGCGTAACAATCTGAATTTTGAAATTTCTGCCGGGAGCGC
>WGDF01000251.1 GCA_015493405.1 Flavobacteriaceae bacterium | reverse complement strand
GTAGTAAAGGACATCTGAAATAGCACAGTGTAAAACTGAATCTGTTATAGGAATAGCTGGTCTGAGACACAGCCGGAATTCCTGTTCTTTTGAAATTAAGATGACAATCACATAGGCATTATTTTTAAAATTCAATACAAACCTACAAAGCCAATAAAAGCGCATTTTCAAAAGCTGACAAAAGCTGTCAAAATAGATGAAATAAGATAAAAATAGATCAAAAGGATTAAAATCATTAAGAAAAAAAATTGGGCTGTTTCGGTTTGTGTTTTAGACTGAAATCAAAAATTATGGAACTTGTTTTTGGCTCCAAATCAAAGTGCGACCAAAGTGCGAGCAAAGTGCCATCAAAGTGCGACCAAAGTGCCATCAAAGTGCGACCAAAGTGCCACTAAAATGTTTCAATAAAGATGTTTATTTTTTAGGAGTGAGACCCCAACGCTGGTTCGCGATTGTATCGCATTTCTTTAAAGAAACCAATGCGGCTGAGAGTTCCGATAAAAGAGAATTCCATATAAAGCAGAGACAAAGGTAGCTGAGTGTTTCTTCCTCCCGATTTAAAGCCCTGATATGCGATATTTGAAATTTATTGTCATTTCGAACGAGTGAGGCACGAGCAAGAACCTGCCCCGATTTTTATCGGGGAGAAATCTTCAATTCATAAATATTTCTTTTCCTTATCCCCTGCAACACTGGTGCGCGATTGTATCTCGTTCCCTTGAAGAATCTGGTATAAGGCACAAGCAAAGGTGGCTGAGTGTCCCCCCTCTCGATTTAAAAGCCCAAACATCCGATATTGAATATTTGTTGTCATTTCGAACGAGAGAGGCACGAACGAGGAGAAATCTCAATTCATAAATATTTCTTTTCCTTATTCCCAACACTGGTGCGCGATTGTATCGTGTTCCCTTGAAGAATATACCGAAGCAAATGAAGTTTAATATGAAGCAGAAGAAAAGATAGCTGAGTGTCCCGATAAAGCGAATTCCATATAAAGCTAAGACGAAGGTGGCTGAGTGGTTCTCTTCTCGACAAATGCTGGGGAGAGAAGTGTATCGAAGCCCCGGCATCAAAGCGTAGTCACTAAGTGTTTTTTACGATGAAAGAAGTGAAAAATGTATCGAAGTGCGGTCACTGAGTATTTTTTACGATGAAAGAAGTAAAAAATGTATCGAAGTGCTACGCCAGCCAGACTTTAAATGCTTTAACGCGCTGGCGGGCCACGATAATAGTTTGGGGCTTATTTTGGGATAGCATAATTTTCAAACGGCTGTTCCCATATTGTGTGATATCTTTAATTGCTTTACGACTGATGATAAACTGGCGGTTGGCTCGAAAAAAATCTTCCGGATGGAGCACCGGCTCCAAAGCCTCTAAGGAGGGTTCACATATAAATTCATCACCGTCATGGGTTACCAACCAAGTAGCTTTATCTTGGCTGTAAAAATAGGCAACGGCCTCTATGGGAATGCTTTGCAAATGCGCACCATATTGTACGATGAAACGTTTTTTATAAATTTGATCAGGCTGCAAACTTTTAATAAGTTGATGGATATTCGACTCTTTGGGTTTGTTCTGTTTGAATTTTTGTATGGCAAAATGTAGGTCAGCTTGTTTAATCGGTTTGAGCAGATAGTCAATACTGTTAAGTTTAAAAGCCTTTATGGCATACTGGTCATAGGCAGTCGTAAAAATGATGGCACTGTGTAGTGGAATGGCTTTAAAAATATCAAAAGATAAACCGTCGGAGAGCTGAATATCGGCCAAAATCAAATCCGGTGCCTGATGATGGTTAAACCATTGGCTGGCTTCGGATACACTATGCAACATAGCGCCAACCTGAAGCCCTTCTTTGGCTAACATACGTTGTAAGCGGCGGGCAGCGGGTTTTTCGTCTTCTATGATAGTAATGTTTAGCATTTTTTATTTAAAATAGGGAGTTTGACTATAAAATTTTCTTCATTTTCAAGAATTTCTATTTGTGAATTTAACAAATTATAGCGTTCTTTTAAATTTTTTAGCCCGATTTTGAATGAACCGCCGTAATTTTTCTTCGGATTCATATTGTTAAGAACTATTAACTGTTCGGCTTCTATTGAGAGAATGATATTTAAAGGATGATCCGCCGAAATTTTATTGTGTTTAATCGCATTTTCCAAAAGGAGTTGCAAGGACAAAGGAGGGATCTGAGCCGCAGGATCAATAGATCTCGGTAAATGATAAGTCAAACCGTCTTCAAAACGCATTTTGAGCAAATCCAGATAGTTTTGGGCAAAGTCTATTTCTTCTTTTAACGAGACTAAGTTTTGATCTTTTTGGGCTAAAACATATTGATAAATATCTGATAAAGCCAATATAAAGGCTTCTGCTTTCTCAGGATTTTCTCCGATTAAAGCTGTTAAAACATTCAAATTGTTAAATAAAAAATGCGGATCAAGTTGGGCTTTCAGACTGTCAAATTTAATGCGTTCATTTTGGGTTTTAAGTTGCTCGGCTCTGACTTGGGTTTCTTGTATCTTTTTTAGAAAATGCTTGGTAATGACAAACAAGGCAATGACTAACGAGAATAAAATGACCAAGGTATATTCCAAGGGATTTAGGGCTCGCATGAAGGCTGTGAAATCTTGTCCCGGTATCAAAACTTTAAAAAACCAGTTGAGCAAAAAGTAAATAAAAGCATTGACTGGAATCACACCTAAAATACTGATAATTAAAGTTTTTTCGGGTTCTTTCTGCCAGTTTAGATATTTTTCTATAACATTGAAATACAACATGTTACCT
>WGDF01000250.1 GCA_015493405.1 Flavobacteriaceae bacterium | reverse complement strand
CAAGAAATCAGGAATTTGTTTGCCCAAACCCCCGAAGCACAAATACGCGGCTATAAACCCGGACGGTTTTCATTCAATGTGAAAGACGGGCGTTGTCCGGTCTGTGAAGGTGCCGGCATTCGGACTATCGAAATGAATTTGCTACCGGATGTACAAGTTACTTGCGAGACCTGCCAAGGTAAACGATTTAATCGCGAGACTTTGGAAGTCCGTTATAAAGGCAAATCCATTGCCGATGTTTTGGAAATGACCATTAATGAAGCGGTTGCATTCTTTGAAGCCATACCCAAAATACATCGAAAACTTAAAACCTTGCAAGATGTCGGCTTGGGTTATTTGACTTTGGGACAGCCCGCGCCTACCCTATCCGGCGGCGAAGCCCAACGCGTAAAACTGGCTACTGAATTATCAAAAAAAGATACCGGGAACACGCTCTATATCCTTGATGAACCGACGACCGGATTACATTTTGAAGATATTCGTATTCTGATGGAAGTTTTAAATAAATTGGTTGATAAAGGTAATACGGTTCTTATCATTGAACACAATACGGATGTGATTAAATTAGCGGATCATATCATTGATTTAGGACCGGAAGGCGGACAAAAAGGTGGTGAGATTGTGTTTGAAGGCACGCCGGAAGAAATTGTAAAATGTAATCAATCTTATACCGGGCGGTTTCTTTGATTTCAGATTTGCGATTTGCTATCCCGTTCCCTTGGGGTCAGGATGTCGCTTTGCTCCGTTTGCGATTTTTTTTAGACATAAAAGACCATAAAAGATAATAATAAAATAACCATTGAACCCCGAAGGGGTGATATGATTGTAGAAAATTTGTGGAACAGTTTGACATAAACCCCGTAGGGGTGACACCTTATTTGATTTCTGATTTCAGTATGTGATCCCGCTCCCTGCGGGTAAGGGACGTCGCTTTGCTCCGTTTGCGATTTGCGCAGGAGGTCACTGAATGATTTTGCAACGCAGGAGCAAAATTGTACCGAGTGCAGATTTTTTGAACCATTAAGACATTAAGTTTATTAAGTTTTTTCTTTTGTGGTCTTATGTAGTTTTTAATGATTTGAGATTTCTCATCACTCCTGCGTCGCTCTGTCGAAATGACAAGGCGCTTCATATTTTGTTACATTTCAGTTTCTTTTGAACCACATAAGGCACATAAGGACATATGAGTGTCTTTCTTTTTCTTATATATCTTATGTGGTTTTGATTGAGAAAATTAGGATTTTATCTGATTCGTAAAACACCGCATTATTTGATATTTATTCACTACTTCTCATTTTATTTCTGCTTCAAATTTGAGGAATTGAGGAATTGAAAAATTAAGGGTGCTAAGATTTCTCGTCAGTCGTCCTTCGTCCTCCTTCTTTCGAAATGACACGCTGCTTCTATATTTTATATAGCAACCATGAGGTACCCTATCATTCCGATTCCGACCTTTGTCGGGAGAGAAATCTCTAATATAATTCGATATTTAGAATATTTCTCGTCAATCGTTCTTCAACCTTCCCGACCTACATCGAAATCAAAATGACAAAGTCACTTAATTGGCTTTTTCCGGATAAAAATCCGTTTATTATATTTTTCCGGATGTTTAGGCATGATATTTTTATAAAAATTTTCAATTTCCAGCATATCTTTTTCAAAATCATCACTCGGATAGATCATTTTGCCAACCCCGGCTTCCTTTTTGGCATAATCCAAATAAGATAACAAAATGGGCAATCCGGCTTCTTTGGCAATATGATAGAATCCCAATTTCCATTTAGGTGCAGCACTACGCGTCCCTTCTGCCGGCACCAATAACAGTAATTCCTTTTCACGATTGAGCATCTCAACCGAGTGTTTAATCAAATTATTATTCTTCTTGCGATTGACCCAAATAGCGCCGACCCATTTAAGTAGCCAATTGATTACAGGAACTTTTTTAAAATCGTCTTTGATAAAAAACTTCGGGCGATAGCCCCCTAACCATAAACCGGGCAAGGCGTGTATTAAATCCCAGTTTGACGTATGCGGTGCGGCAATCATCACGGCTTTTTTTATGCGAAATTCTTTCGGAACTTTAACGTGCCATCCGGTGATAAAATTGACGAGTTTGGCGAGTAATTTTTTCATTTTATTGCTGTTTGTTTGTAGGGCAAAGATATGGTTTTTTGGTTATTTGGTTAATTGGTGATATAGTTAATTGAGGAAATGAGGATTCATTGTGCTTCATTGTTTGTTTTATATGTATTTGT
>WGDF01000249.1 GCA_015493405.1 Flavobacteriaceae bacterium | reverse complement strand
CAATATTCTTAGGGGTTTCAGCATAA
This sequence comes from Flavobacteriaceae bacterium, assembly GCA_015493405.1. Classification (GTDB taxonomy): domain Bacteria; phylum Bacteroidota; class Bacteroidia; order Flavobacteriales; family Flavobacteriaceae; genus WGBX01. The sequence goes on along the minus strand of WGDF01000249.1, from coordinate 2,886 downwards.
TGTGAAAACTCCATAGATGAAGTGGCACGTCCTGATGACAATGTTCTCAAAGTCGTAACGTAGCCAAACATTTCCGAAAGCGGCACATTGGCTTTAATTACTTTCGCACCTGCTCTTTCGTCCATACTTAATACCTGACCACGACGTCTGTTTAAGTCACCAACTATATCTCCCATGTTTTCTTCGGGTGTTACCACCTCCAACTTCATGATGGGTTCTAACAATACCGGTTGTGCTTTTTTGGCAGCTTCTCTAAAACCAAGTTTTCCTGCTAATTCGAAAGACAAAGAGTCTGAATCGACAGGGTGGAATGAGCCGTCTATCAAAGTGACTTTCATTGATTCCACTTCAAATCCGGCTAAAGGTCCTGTTTTCATAGCTTCTTTAAAGCCCTTTTCAACTGATGGAATATATTCTCTCGGAATATTACCACCTTTAATTTCATTGATAAATTCCAAACCTTCTTTACCTTCATCTGCCGGCTCTAATTTGAATACTATATCGGCAAATTTACCACGACCACCGGTTTGTTTTTTATACACCTCTCTATGATCTACAGAAGTGGTTAATGCTTCTTTATACTCAACTCGGGGTTGCCCAACGTTGACTTCAACCTTAAATTCTCTTCTTAAACGATCGACGATAATTTCCAAGTGCAACTCACCCATACCGGAAATAATGGTTTGTCCGGATGCTTCATCGGTTTTTACTTGGAAAGTAGGATCTTCTTCTGCCAATTTGGCTAATGCCATGCCTAATTTATCTACATCGGCTTTAGTTTTAGGTTCAACCGCTATACCGATAACCGGATCGGGGAAGTCCATAGATTCTAAAACGATAGGATGTTTTTCATCTGACAAGGTATCACCGGTTTTGATATCTTTGAAACCGACACCGGCAGCAATATCACCTGCTTCAACCCGTTTAATCGGATTTTGCTTATTAGCATGCATTTGGTAGATACGAGAGATGCGTTCTTTTTTACCGGAACGGTTATTCAACACATAAGAACCGGCATCTAAGAAACCTGAATAAGCTCTAAAGAATGCCAAACGACCTACAAAAGGGTCCGTGGCAATTTTAAATGCTAAAGCGGCAAACGGGTCTTTGACGTCAGGGTGACGTAATTCTTTTTCACCGGTTACCGGATTGGTACCTTCAATAGCTTCTATATCTAATGGTGATGGCAAATAACGCATTACGCCGTCCAACATGGCTTGTACACCTTTATTCTTAAAGGCAGAACCTGCAAACATCGGAATGATAGACATATCAATAGTTGCAGCTCTTAAAGCAGCGATAATTTCATCTTCCGTAATGGAATTTTCATCTTCAAAGAATTTTTCCATCAATTCGTCATCATATTCTGCTACGGCTTCTATTAAATTAGCACGGTGTTGTTCTACGTCATCTATTAATTCTTCTGGGATCGGTATTTCTTCGTAAGTCATACCTTTGTCTTCTTCATTCCAAATAATTGCTTTTTTGGAAATTAAATCAACTACACCTTTAAAATCAGCTTCTTCGCCTATGGGGACTTGCAAAGGTACCGGATTACCACCGAGCATTTCTTTTACTTGGGTACAGACATTAAAAAAATCGGCGCCTTGACGGTCCATTTTATTAACGAATCCGATTCGAGGCACCTTATATTTATCTGCTTGTCTCCATACGGTTTCCGACTGCGGCTCAACACCATCAACGGCACTGAATAATGCAACCATACCATCTAAAACACGCAACGAACGTTCTACTTCAACCGTAAAATCAACGTGTCCGGGGGTGTCAATGATGTTTACTGTATAATTGGCACCATTGTAAGGCCAAACACATTGTGTAGCCGCTGAAGTAATGGTAATACCGCGTTCTTGTTCTTGCTCCATCCAGTCCATAGTAGCAGCACCATCATGCACTTCACCAATTTTATGACTGATTCCCGTATAATACAATATACGTTCGGTAACGGTTGTCTTTCCGGCATCAATATGCGCCGCAATACCTATATTTCTTACTTTACTTAAATCTTTTGCCATTACTGCTCAATATTAAAATCTAAAATGTGAAAAAGCTTTATTAGCTTCAGCCATTCTATGGGTATCATTTTTCTTTTTAACAGCACCACCTTCTTCTTTATAGGCAGCCAAAATTTCAGAGGCTAACTTTTGCGGATAAGATTTTTCATTGCGCTTACGTGCAAAGTTAATCATCCATTTCATAGCCAATGACACTTTTCGCTCAGGTCTGATCGGCATAGGAATTTGGAACGTAGCACCACCGACACGACGACTTCTCACTTCGACATGCGGCATCACATTTGATAATGCTTGTTTCCAGATTTCCAAAGCGGATTTTTCTTCTTCACCTTTCTTTTGATCTACAATATCCAATGCTTCATAAAACAAATTGAAGGCAAGGGATTTTTTACCGTTCCACATTAAATTATTAACGAATCTTGTCACCAAGGCATCATTAAATTTAGGATCGGGTAGAATTTGTCTTTTTTTAGGTCTTCCTTTTCTCATGTTAATTTTTTTTCAATTACTTCTTAGGGCGTTTCGTTCCGTACTTAGATCTACGTTGTTTTCTACCATCTACTCCGGCGGTATCTAAGGCACCGCGAATGACATGGTATCTGACTCCGGGCAAATCTTTTACCCTTCCACCTCTAACTAATACTATCGAGTGCTCTTGCAAATTGTGTCCTTCTCCGCCGATGTATGCGTTTACCTCGTTGCCGTTAGTCAAACGAACCCGTGCTACTTTTCGCATAGCTGAATTCGGTTTTTTAGGCGTTGTTGTATAAACACGCACACATACACCACGTTTTTGCGGACTTCCTTTTAAAGCAGCCGATTTACTCTTCTTAGTTATTTTGGTTCTTCCTGT
>WGDF01000248.1 GCA_015493405.1 Flavobacteriaceae bacterium | reverse complement strand
TTACACACCCGGCACACAAAATGATGAAGACCTCCCTTTCTAAACATATTATTTTCAGTTTTATTTTGCTGCTTTTTTGGCAAATGAGTTGGGCTAAATTCATCTTGATTCCAATGGATGAAAATCAGCATAACCACCTTAAAGCCTATGGTATTGTTTACAAAGCTTTGCAACAACATATCAAAGTTAAGTGGCTGCTCAACTACAGAGGCGGTGCTTTCTTAATGCCTTTTGATAAATCGCTCAAGGAAGAATGTCAAATTAGAGGTGTTGATTTTGAGCTTATTTCAGAGGATGACGCTGCACAAATTTTAAAAGAAATCAGTGCGCCTTCAAAGAATATGGATGCGGTAACACTTGAAAAAGCACCTAAAATAGCCGTTTATTCTCCAAAAGATAAAATGCCTTGGGACGATGCCGTTACGATGGTGTTGTCTTATGCCGAGATTTCTTACGATGTCGTTTATGATGAGGATGTCTTAAATGATAAACTTCTAAAGTATGATTGGTTACACTTGCATCACGAAGATTTTACCGGTCAATACGGTAAATTTTATGCGGCTTATCGTACGGCACCTTGGTATGTCAAACGCAAGCACGAATTGGAAACTTTGGCGCATAAATTGGGTTATAAAAAAGTTTCTCAGCTAAAATTGGCAGTGGCTAAAAAAATTAGGGATTATGTCATTGGTGGTGGTTTTATGTTTGCGATGTGTTCGGCTACCGATTCCTTTGATATTGCTTTAGCTGCAGATGGCGTCGATATTTGTGAACCGATGTTTGATGGTGATCCGTCAGATCCCGGCTACCAATCGAAATTGGATTACAGCAAGACCTTTGCCTTCACCAACTTTATTTTGGAACCCAATCCAATGGTTTATGAATTTTCCAATATTGACACCACACGCAAACGTCATATTCCCAAAGAAACCGATTATTTTGAACTCAATCAGTTTTCAGCCAAATGGGATCCGGTGCCGACTATGCTGACCCAAGATCATACGATGATGATCAAAGGTTTTATGGGGCAAACGACGGCTTTTGATCGAAAATTAATCAAACCTAACATTATTATATTAGCCGAAAACAAACTTAATGGCGAAGCCCGTTATATTCATGGTGTTAAAGGCAAAGGGATGTTTACATTTTACGGTGGACACGATCCCGAAGATTACAGTCATCGTATCGGTGATCCCAAAACCGAATTGGATTTGCATCCGACTTCTCCGGGCTATCGTTTGATTTTAAACAATGTCTTGTTTCCGGCAGCAAAGAGAAAACATAAAAAAACCTAATGTCTCTCCCAATTCTAAAGTTGGTGTTATAATCTGGAAGAATTATTTTTAGCCTAAAATAACCGATTTCTTTTCTGCTTAAAAATCCGTATCTTTGTTCGGAATAGAAAGGCTTCATATGTTGCAAAACTTATACCTTAAAAATTATGCTTTAATCGATAAAATCAACTTATCGTTTGGCAATGGCTTGACTATAATTACCGGAGAAACCGGAGCCGGAAAGTCTATTTTGCTCGGTGGCTTAGAGCTGATTCGCGGTAAACGAGCCCAACAGGGTTTACTTAAAGATATGAGTCAAAAAAGTATTGTAGAAGCCGGTTTTGCCATAGCACCATACCATTTGGAATCTTTATTTGAAGCCGAAGATATTGATTTTGAACCGGAGACGATTATCAGACGGGAATTACTACCCAATGGTAAATCTCGTGCTTTTATTAACGATAGCCCTGCACGTTTAGAGACTTTGAGTCGACTTTCGGAGCAACTTTTAGATATACATTCACAACATCAAACTTTAGAGCTCAATCAAAAAAGTTTCCAATTCGAATTGTTAGATGCCGTTGCCGGAAATGCTAAAGTTTTAAATACTTATAAAAACATTTACAAGAGATTTTTAGAACTAAAAAAAAGTCTGCAAGAATTGTCAGTTAAACTGATGTATGCCGAGAAAGAATTGGATTATAAAAAATTTCAACTTGACGAACTTCAAGAGTTCAAATTGGACGATATAGACTATGATTTTTTGGAACAACAAGTAAAAAAAATCGATCATCAAGAAGTCATTAATCGGGTTTTAAATGAGGCTATTCAGAAATTAGATGATGAAAATTTGGGTATATTGCCCCAAATCATAGCACTCAAATCGGCCTTTAACAAAATCAGTTCATATAGCGATAAATTTCAACAATTGTCGCAGCGGTTTGAGAGTTTGCATTGGGAAATTCAAGATGTGGTTGATGAAATAAATCGTCAAATCGAAGGCGATGCGTTTAATCCGGCTGAGCAAGAACGCTTGCAAAATCAATATGCTGCTATCAACAAATTACTACTAAAACACCAAGTTTTAAGTCTTGATGATCTGATTCATTTACGCGATAAACTTTTAGTGGATGTTACTGATTTATCTTCGCTTCAGGAACAAATCAGCGAGACTGAAAGTCAGTTGCAAAAAGTGGAAAAAGAATTACTTGAAACCGCGCATAAGATACATCAAAATCGAGAAAAAGCCATTCCTAAATTAATCCGTCAAATCGAGGAATTGTTGCAAGAACTCTCGATGGAGCATACACAATTGAAAATAACGCTGACGCCGGCCAAAGATTTTCTCCCTAATGGTCAAGACGAATTACAATTTCAGATTTCATCAGATAAAGGGCAACATTTTGGCGATTTAAAACGTATAGCCTCAGGTGGTGAATTGTCACGCTTAATGTTGGCAGTCAAAACCGTTTTGTCAAAATATAAGAAATTACCAACCCTGATTTTTGATGAAATCGACACCGGTATTTCTGGTGAAGTCGCTCAAAATATGGCTGATGTGCTCAAAAAATTGAGTCAAAATATGCAAGTAATTGTTATCACACATTTACCGCAAATAGCCGTTAAAGGGGATACGCATTTCAAAGTTTTTAAGACGACAGACAAAGGCGTTAATACGCAAGTAAAATTGCTCAGTGATGAAGAACGGGTTTATGAGATAGCTGAAATGTTAGAGGGAAAACCGCCTTCGGATTCCGCTTTACAACACGCGCGGCATTTGTTGGGCAGTTAAAATCTATTGATCTAAAAATTTTTTTTCCGTCTCCTTGGCATCTTGGATAATATTTTTCGGATAATCGTATAATTCCAATATTTTGATGGCATTGCGGGTCTTGAGTTTGCCTTTTTTAAGTTTATGGTCAAATATAAGTTCTCCGTTTTCAATCTGCTCGGTAAAATGATACAGCACATAGTTTTGTTGTTGCAACAAATCGGTTAGTTCTATATCGTGTGTGGATACCAATACAAAATGTTGCGGTTGATTGAGATAGGACAGAATGGCTTTACCACCGGAAACCCGTTCAATAGTATTGGTGCCTTTAAAAATTTCATCTAAAACAAATAAACAGGGGGTTTCAGTTTTAGATGCATCGATAAAGGTTTTGATACGCAAAACTTCTTCCAAATAATAACTCGTGTCTTGTAAAATATCATCACTGATTTTTATGGATGAATATACTTTCATAAAAGGCAATTCAAATGCTTTGCCAAATGCCAAATACAATGTTTCAGATAAAATGACATTAATGGCAACGGTTTTGATAAAAGTAGTTTTTCCGGACATATTTGATCCGGTTAACAATAAACTTTTGCCGTTTAAAATTAAACTGTTAGGAACACATTTTTTGATAAGTGGATTGGTAATGTCTTTTATGTTCAAATGGTTTTCTTTTGTAAATCGGGGTTCACATAAGGACATATCGCCGGCGCGCAAATTGGCAGTCGAAATAGCAGCATCAATTTTACCTACAAAACGAAAAAGCCGGTCTATATCTTTGTTTTTTTGCATAATACGATCGATAAAACGGTAAAAAATCAGGGCTTCAACATTGAATTGAATTTTAACGATTTCGGCTATCAGCCAAAATATAAACAAAAATTCATTATTAAGTACTTGGTTGTAGCTGAATTTTTTGACACTGCTACGAATTTCATTGACAGATGTTAAAAAATCAAACCGTTTAAAATATGCTCTAATTGCAGGTTCATCAGCCAAGCGGTTTCCGGCATAAATTAAATATCTCAATTGCCGGATACCGGTGCTGATATATTGGATGTAAAATTTATTTTTCAAATGAAACACCATATTGATAGCAAAAATCGGGATGAGCATTAAGAAAAATAGATGAAACTTAAAGCCCAGAACAATGAAAACTAAAGCGGCAGTGCTCAAAGGCAGAAGATATTTGGCAAAATCTGGTTTTTCAAAAAACGGCCGATTGATTAAAGCTTCGATATGATAAGCATCATTTTGATTTAGAATCAGCAAATTTTTTTGAGTTCTCAATCTTAATACCTCATCGTCAGTAAAATGTCGAGAAAGCCGATTAAATTTCAAAACCTCATTCTGATTCTTAATGGTTCGTAGTTTGTAATATAAATATTGTTGTCCAACTTTTGAAACAGTTCGGTCAATGATTTTAAAGACATCGTGGAAGTCTAAATCGGTTAGGGTTTCATCGGGTATTTGTTGCAACACATCATCTGTAACCGGCTGTCCGTCAAAATAAGTGGCTATATAATTAAAGTTGAAATTTTCTCCGGTTTTAGGTTTACCCCAAGCAGATTGTAATTTTTTTAAAATAGCAGTTTGTCGTTTTTGAGTTTTCTTTTGTTTATACCAATAGGCAAAAACTAATATACCAAAACCTAATATGAGTAATAAAAAATTCATTCAATCAAAATTGAAATTTAGGCAAGCGTTGGCTATCTTCTAAAGCTTCATAATAATCTTGGACGATTTCTTGAACAATTTCGCCGGCGGTCTTAATCTCGTTGATAAGGCTTGCCACTTGTCCGATTTCCAGTTCCCCTTCTGTTAAATCGCCTTCAAACATGCCTTTTTTGGCACGGGCACGCCCCAAGAGTTCTTTGAGTTGTGCTTCTGTCGGACAGGTTTTATAGAGTTC
>WGDF01000247.1 GCA_015493405.1 Flavobacteriaceae bacterium | reverse complement strand
CTGACAACACAATGTATAGTTAATACCTTTAATATTGTCAATGAACGATTTTAATCAAACCACAACCGTTTGAAAAATCGGTTAGGCTCAAACACTAATATTGTCAATGAACGATTTTAATCAAACCACAACACAAAGGTGATATGGACTTTATTGATTTAAATATTGTCAATGAACGATTTTAATCAAACCACAACGAGATGCCAAAATTTACAAAGACGGGTTGTAATATTGTCAATGAACGATTTTAATCAAACCACAACCCAGCGTAGCGGGGGAATTCTAGAGATGGCAATATTGTCAATGAACGATTTTAATCAAACCACAACCTCAACATATATCCGGTGTTTCGGAATCAGAATATTGTCAATGAACGATTTTAATTAGATGCAACACCTATCAGATCTCAAATATTTCTCCTATATCGTTTATTTTAAAATGATAGTTTTCTAATTTGGCATCAAATCCACTAACTTTCTGTTTTATAAAAGGGAAATCAGCAGGATTGTCATAGATTTCTTTACCACCTTTGCCGCTTGTAATATTAGAAGACTTGGCAGTTTTATAATCCGGTTCAAAATTTTGAATTTGTTTGCTTAACTCGTCCAGATAAACATCCGGTTCTAGTTTTATTTTGTCTTCATCCAATATATATTCTTGGATTGCATCATAAGTTTTTAGTTTTTCCAATATTTCCTTTGCCTTATTGGTATTAACGACTTCGTTCATATGTTTGTTTGCCTTGGTTATACCGCCGCCAAAACTATGATGCATCATTTTAATGGCATCTTTATCTATTCCTATAATATAATACAAGCGGTTAAAAAGCCATTTCGGATTGTTATATTGCGCTTCTTCATTCTTTTTGGTTAGTAAAACCGCCATACCTTTTTGCAAAACGACCGGTTTGTTATTAATCAGTTTAAGGGGAATCAGATTACCTTTATTATCTATAACATTTTCTGGAATTAAAGATTTGCCTGTTTTTAAATGCCGGTAATATTCAAAAAGTTCGATGAGTTCTTTTTCTCTTTTACCCCCTTTTTCGTAAATAGCCATACCATAGTTTTCACTATTTTGCGCATACATATCTTGTTTATAATCTTTTTGAGATTTGAATGCTTCTGATTGTTTTTTTATGACTATCGGTTTATCTTTTTTTCTGATCCTTACTTTGTTAATCGGTATGAAACCTTTGTTTTTTGATGGAATAGAACGCAATTTAATGAGTTCTTGTTCGGCTTCCTGTTTTTGAATTATTAATTGTTTTTTCTCTTCTTTGTCGCTGGTTTTCAACTTTTTATTGATAGTTTTAATTTTATCTTCAATCGTTTTTTTATTATTGAAATAATTACCAATAATCTCGCGAATTCTATCATCAACAATATCTTTTACCTGTCCGAATTTTAATGCACTGACTTTTTCACGTTTGACATAAATCAATTCTCCATCTTTTTTTATGGCACCAATATAGTTGCTTTCATTTAACGGACCGCGAGCCGTATCGCCTTGTAAATAAACCGGTTGGGGTATTTTGTAATAAACTTTACCTTTTTTGATAAATTTTTTATAGTCTTTACCCTCTATTTTATCCCGATAAGCATCGGGTAATTTACGAACAACTTTATGAACGATTTTACCACGTTTTCGCAATTTTTTCTTGGTCTGTTTTCCATAATTATTCGGTCTGAAATGGACTGCCAAGGTTTGTTTTTCCAATTGTATGACATCTTCGGTAAAACTTTCCCAAGGTTTGGTTTTTTCGAGTTCTTTTTTGATCCGTTTTTCGGTTAAATGTATTTCATCTTCTTTACCCCATATTTCTGCTAATTTTTCATATTGATTTTTTGATATGGAAGCCGCAATAACAGCATCGGTCATATGATGTAAATGACTGTTGCGATCTTTTTTGGGCAAGCCCCATATTTTTCTAAAGGTGCTTACCGCTTTACCGTTTAGCGTCATTACGTTAGCATTACCGGATCTGTTTTTAAAAACCGTAGACAAGTATTCGTATGCATAGGTTGTAATTAATCCAATATCAACCAATTGTCTATTTTTAAAACTTTCGGGAACTTCTTTCATCGTAAAACGTTCATATTTTCCTTTAAAATATTGATATTCCTGCTGTTTGACATACTTGTTTTTTATACGATTCCTTTTAACCATATCGTTCAAATTGGGCGAAATCTTTATTTGATCAATTTCTGCTTTTAGCTTTTTAAATTTCTGTTTGTAGATATTTGCATTTCTGATTATCTCATCACGATAAGTTTCCAGTTCATAGGGTATTTTATTGCCTTTAATTTTTTGATTAAAGTTTTTATCGGTTAACGTTTTATTCATCAGCGAATTATCCCAAGAACGTTTTCGGGGTATAATGTGGTCAATGTCATATGACGATCCGGCACAAATGACATCACAAATACCAATCTGTTTTCCGGTATAAATGTCATTTTTACCTTGTTCAAGCCAAAGTAAATAACGGGTGATTAATTCATCTGTTATTTGTGATTCTTTACAGTTTTCTCCTTGACATTCATTTCTGAAATATTCCGCAATTCTTTGACGTGCTGCCAATCTTTCCTTTTCCTTTTTCTCTTGATATGCTTTAATGGCTTCTTTTTGGTTGATTGAATTAATTTCTCTTGCCATTTCAATATGAATTCGCGTATTGTTATCTATGATATTATTGATTAACAAATGATTAATTATTTTTCGCATTTGATTCAATGAGCGTGTCAAAGTAGGATTATTTATGGCATTGGTTTGAATAGGAGGTAAAATTTTAATTTTATTACCATTTTTTGCTACGGCATATTTTGGTTGAAAACGCTCCAGTTTAGACGGATGATACAATTTATCCAATTGATTTTTATCATTACTACAATAAATCATACCGATTTCATTTTTACCCATTAAAAAATCTTTGATTTGATCTTCAAGAGTTGGTATGGGATAAAATGAACCTCCTTTTAGTGGATTTTTAGTCAATTGTTGTTTAAGTAAAGAATGGGCGTTATTAATTACTTTCTCTTTTTCGGGCATATTTTGCCATGTTTGTTTTCCAAATTCGTTAGACAATATTTCAGTCAATGTTTTTTTAATACTATCCTCGGCTATATCCGAAATTTGTATTCTTTCAGCAGGTTTTAGTGTCCGGTTATGTTTGATTAATGCATTAACGCTTTCAATTATTTTGATATCTTGACGCCTGTTTTCGATGATTTGTCCGATGCCTTCAACGATATCTTTTTGATGCGCTTCCCATATTTCCTTTTTCAATATATTAGGTAAGTTTGCAACAAAAACAGCGTGTGAATAAATCAAACCTTGTTTTAGGAATTTCAATATATTACGAACGGCTTTTTGCGATAAATTGGCATATCCTTGTTCTAACTTTATTTTGACAAAATTTTCAGCATCTTTTTTTGACATCTTTAATTTCTCTTGTGCAAATTCTTTCAATTTTTCTTCATCTTCAAAAGTAAATAAGGCATGCCATGCCAGTTCATTAAAAGTAATTTTTTTGTTTACATTATAATAGTTATTCCATTGATCTTTCAAATATTTTTTAAGACGTGCACTCACTGGATTGCCGGTTACTTTATAATCGGATTTGTAATTAAAAGCGATATCGCCTTTTTGTAAATAATAATCCTTAAAATGTTTAAAATCGACATCTTTTCCAAAAATTTTTTCAGCAATTTCTTTAAACTCAAATTTCTGTTTGAAATGATAAAATAAAGGTGTGATTTTTTGTTTTTCTTCCTCGGTTAAAAATCTTTGCGCATCGGTTCCTTTATCTTTAACTTTGATATGATTGATAAATGACCACATTCTAAATTCCTCAAACAGATAATGTGATTTAGGCATCCGTAGTTTACGTGATTCTAATGAACATTTCCCGATTTTTCCCTTTTGTGATTTTAAAGGACGTTGAAAAAATATGGCTTGATATAAATCCAGTGCGATACCCTTGAATCGTTTTTTTGGTAATTTTATTGAAATTGCAGTATCGACCAAATCAGGAAATTGTTTTTGCATAATTACATCAAATTCATGCAAATAATGTTCTTCTCGTGATGTATAATGTCCTCTGATTTTGTGTTTGATATCTTTACGCTCTTTTTGATACAAATACCAAAAATATTGACCTAATGTATCAAGTTTTTTCTCTTCAATAGCTTTACTCAAAGTGTAAATGCTTTGTTTGACTTTACCAAGATTTTTTACCCTTTTCAATTCTGTAATAACCGCATCAAAAATATCCTCAAAGGTTTGATATTTCTGTTTCTTGTTTTCAATAATTTTAATTAGTTTGTTATAAAGTCGTATAATTTCTTTTTCGGTATCATCACTGGTTTTACTTATTCTCAAATGAATATCAAAACCTTTGTCCAAGAAAAATTCAGCTATTTGATGTTGCAATTCTTTGCCGTTTACAATGGTGTTGGTGTCTTTTTCATCCAATAAAATTTCAACTAACTCATTTCTTAAATCTATAACCAAACTATCATCGGTTTGTTCTAACCTGTTACTTTTAAATCCGCGTCTTTGTGCCATATGATATAAAGCGCGTCCAAGTTGATATCTTTCCGTTAAATTATCAAGATTGATTTTTTCTCTTGAGATTTTATCTCTTAAAAAATACGGATTACGATATTTATTTTCTTTATTTGGTATTTCTTTTCTTTCACCTGTATGTAACCAATATAAAAAATCAGTGTTGGTGGGGTATTCTTTAAATTCGTTTTTTTGACCTTTCCATTGTTCCAATTCTGGCATTGTCAAAGGACAAAGTTTATTTTCAATCAAAACTTTTAAGGTTTCATATTTTCTTATTTTTTTTCTGAATTTGAGTTTTTTAGGCGAACGATATCCTCGTCTTTCTGCCGCTTTACTTTGTCCACCAGACGTTGCTATTTCGGGAAATACTTTTACGCCGGATTGCTTTTGATTATTAATCTCTAAGATCTTATAACCGTTTTCCTGCTTTTCTAAAACATTCCAACCAAAAGAACTTGTCCCCAAATCAATACCGAGAATTGTGCGATTTTTCATAATATAAATATGTAAGAAATGATTTTTACAACGAATTTACAATTTTTCCTCCAATTAGTTGGAGGTTTATTGTTTTTTTTATTAACTTTGTGTTAGATTTTAATCAAATCACAATAAGGCTATATGCCGAAGGATAAAATCCTAGCGTCCCGCATACTCTGTGGGACGCATTCTTTTCCTTTTCAAAAATCAAAAAAATTACTTCTAACAAATTGGACTTGATAAAATCATATTCTTTTTGTAACTTTGAGAATCAGATCATTACAAAAATTCTATGGAAAAAGAGAAAAAATGTTTGGAATGTGGCACTGAAATTTTAGGACGTGCCGACAAAAAATTTTGTTCGGATTATTGTCGCAATGCTTATAATAACCGGAAAAATAAAACGGCCAACAACCTGATTAGAACGACTAACAATCAGCTGAAAAAAAACTGGCGTATTTTGGAAAAATTTAATCCGGAAGAAAAAACCAAAATTCATAAATCAAAATTGATTCAAGCCGGCTTTGATTTCAATCTCTTTACCGGTATTTACACGACCAAAAAACAGAGTGTTTATTACTTTGTTTATGACCAAGGCTATTTGGATATCGGTCATGATTTTTATATGTTGGTCAAGCGCCTTAAATAATAAGTGTTAAAATAAAAAAGCAGCCCGTTCGGACTGCCTTTTAGCTCCTCCAGCTGGACTTGAACCAGCGACACCCTGATTAACAGTCAGGTGCTCTAACCAACTGAGCTATGGAGGAATATTGCGTTAGCGAGTGCAAATATAAAACGAATTCTATAATTTGCAAACAAAAAAATGATTTTTTTTCGCTTTTTTCAACTGCTTTTTACTAGTTATTGAAAATCAAAACTATATCATTTTCAAAAAATCGATTTCTTTGGCTGTTAGATGACGCCAGTGCCCTCTTTTGAGATCTTTTTTGGTCAAACCGGCAAATAAAACCCGATCCAATTTGATGACATCATAGCCCAAATGTTCAAACAAGCGCCGCACAATGCGGTTACGACCCGAATGAATTTTTAATCCCACCTCGTTATGAGGGGCACCTTTTACAAAAGAAATGTCATCAACTTTTATAAAGCCGTCCTCTAACTTAATACCATCCATAATTTTTTCCATATCCGAAGGTTTCAGATTCTTATCCAATTTGACATGATACAGTTTTTCAATCATATGCTTCGGGTGGGTCAATTTTTTGGCCAAATCGCCATCATTGGTAAAGAGTAAAACGCCGGTGGTATTGCGGTCTAAACGACCCACGGGATAAATACGTACCGGAGCCGATTTTTCAACCAATTCCATCACGGTTTTGCGGCCTTTTTCATCCTCGGTCGTCGTGATAAAATTTTTGGGTTTATTGAGCAAGACATAAACTTTTTTTTCGGGTTTAATGGTTTCGCCGTTAAATTGCACCTTGTCTCCGGCTTTAACTTTATAACCCATTTCGGTAATGATATCACCGTTAACGGTAACGGCCCCTATCTTAATCAATTCATCGGCTTCACGTCGCGAGGCGATACCGGCATGCGCCAAATATTTGTTTAAGCGCATAGAACCGTCATTTGAAGAAGATGTGACCGATTTTTTTTTCGTATTTTTCTTAAATCTTGGATTGTAATTCTTAGATTTAGACTTGAAATTGTCCCTTTTTCCGTTATTTTTTTTTTGATTTTTCTGATTCATCCTGACTTTTTTTATTAAAGCAATAAATATTCTGATGCAAAGATATGACAATTTGACATAACAAGATTGCTTAATCGGTCAAATATACCTCTGGCATATTTATTGTAAATTTGTCGGTGAAAATAAATGCATCTATGAAATTTATAAACGTTAAGGACTATAATGATATTAAGTCGGATCAAGACTCTAAAAAATTTATTTTAATTTACAAAAAAGGCACGCCGAATTCCGATTGTGCCTATGATGCTTTAAAAGAGTTAAAAGACGGCAAGGTTTTTAGCGTTGATGTCAATGAAGTCAGAAATGTGCATCAGCATTATGGCGTTACAGCTGTGCCCTCTTTAGTTATTGTGAATAACGGCAAAGTTGAAAATATCATCAAGGGCTGTCAAACCCCGAATTACTTCGATGGAATTATTCACGAAAAAAAAGCCGCTTATACTGGGGCAAACAACGGTTCAATACAAAAACGCGTTATTGTTTATTCGACACCGAGTTGTCCCTATTGCACTAAAGTTAAACAATATTTGACCAAACACGGTATTAAATTTACCGACATCAATGTAGCAAGTAATCCGCAAGCTGCAGCCGAAATGGTGCGCAAAAGCGGCCAACGGGGCGTGCCGCAAACTGAAATTAACGGACAGATTATTGTGGGTTTTGACACCCCGAAATTGAGTAAAATATTAAATATACCTACAGAATAAATAACTAAAAATTAAGAAGATATGAGAGAATTACAACCATTAAACGAAAATGTATTATTAGAATTGACCGATGAATTTACCGAAGAAAAAACACCATCAGGTATTATTATTCCGGATAGTGCCAAAGAAAAACCGGCTTTAGGTCGGGTGTTGGCTTTAGGTCAAATTGAAGATGCGACTGTTAAACCCGGTGATGTCGTTATGTATAAAAAATTTGCCGGTAATCGGGTTGAATTAGATGGTAAAGAATATTTAATCTTGCCATATGTCGATATTTTGGCTAAAATAACTGAAGTCGATCGTATCTAATCAAATTTTTCTACAAAAAAATCCGCGCTTATACTTGTATAAACGCGGATTTTTTTTGGAAATTTTAACGAGATTCTATTGGGACTTTGTGCCTAATAACAAAATCTCATTAACAACGATTTCCGTAATATAACGTTTTTGACCATCTTTAGTTTCGTAACTGCGGTTGGTCAATTTGCCTTCTATAGCTACTTCTTTGCCTTTATCGACATAGTTTTCGATGATTTCAGCCGTTTTACCCCAAGCGACTAAATTGTGCCAATAGGTTTGCGTCACACGTTCACCGTCTTTATTGGTATAAGTTTCGTTGGTTGCAATTGAAAAGTTGGCTACCTTTCTACCGTTTTCCAAAGTTTTGATTTCAGGCGCTTGTCCTACATTTCCGATTAATTTTACACTGTTTCTTAAAGTACTCATAATACAAAATTTTAAGGGTTAATAAATAAATTCAAACTTTCGTGCTTCGATTGTTTTGATAGTGCAAATGTATGTCAGTGGCAAAATTTTATTCGGTTAATAACTGCTTACTTTCGAATATTTTCGTTTGTAAACGATTAAAAATGGTTATCTATCTGATTATCAATTCTTAATAAACAAATAAAATTAAGGCGTCAGTTGATTATTAATCAATCTGTTTTTATATTGTTGAATAAAAGCTTTGAGCTTGCGTTCCATAGGAACGATAGGCACAGGCGGGTGATTTAACAAATTATGCTTCAATAATCTATCTTTTTTGTAATTATAAAACCCCTTTACTTTTTCGTTTCTAAATTGCAACAAATAATCATCTTGCATATATTCCCAAGTGCCTCCTGAGAAATTGATTACAAAAGGATGTTCTCGCGATTCAGGGTCGTTACCAAAGCTTAAGATCCGGCCGGAATAATTCAATTTGCGCAATAAACGCGGCATAATATCGATTTGTTGCATCAATGTAGAATCCATTTGCTTTTCTTGAGGATTACCGGGTTCGAAAAATATAATAGGTATGGCATGCCGTCCAATCGTAGAATTATATTCCGGCAAATAACTCAAATTGCAATGATCAGCCGTAATAATGAAAATGGTATTTTTATACCAAGGCATTTTAGAGGCCGTTCTAAAGAAATGATTCAAAGAGAAGTCCATATACTGAATTACTTTATGAATGGGCAACGGACCACCTTTAAATTTACCCTTAAAGCCCGGAGGTAAAATAAAAGGGTGATGAGATGATAACGTGAAAACCGTAGAAACAAAAGGTTGCCTGAATGTATCAAGCGTTTTGGCCATATATTGCAAGAATTTATCATCGGGGATTCCCCAATAGCCATCAAAATCGGCATCATGATGGTATTCATTCATCCCGTAATATTCATCAAAACCGGCCAGATTGACAAAAGCATCAAAGCCCATTGAACCATTTGGCGCACCATGAAAAAAAGCCGTTTTATAACCTTTTTTTTTCAAAATCTTACCCAAGCCCAATAATTTGTCAATGCCATAAGGCGACAATACATAAGGTTGCACCAAAGAAGGAATCGAAGTCAAAACCGAAGGCATCGCATCTATAGATTTACGTCCATTGGCAAAAGCATTGGTAAACGTATGACTCTGTAACATTAAACTGTCTAAAAAAGGTGTGTAACCTTTGTAGTTCTTGATGTCTTTATTGAGCAAGCCGGTATATTCCTTAGCCAGACTTTCGACAATAATAATCATGACATTTTTTTTATTCATAGTCGTGTCGGACTTAAAAGTCTTAACCGGATTAAATATTTTTGCCACCTCCGCGTCGCTGAAATAATGCACGGGTTTAAAAGCTTGTTTTTTTAAAGTCCTGATAATGGTAAACGGTGTATTTAGCACAATAGCCATTTCTAAAGGTTTTTGAATATAAGCCCCTGCATTATTCATATTGATAGGACGTGTATCTCTGGTAAAACCACCTCGAATACTTACAATAGAAAAATAGAGTGCCAACAATAAAACTACCAAGCCTGCCGAATATGTTTTAAAAGTATATTTGGATTTACTGATGGGATCTGAAAACAAATAATACCATTTGTAAATCACATAAACTAAAGCTCCAAAAAGCAAAAATCCCCACCAAAAATCTTTTAAAAATTCAAGCATTAAAAGACCTATGTTCTTTTCACCGGCAAACATAAAGATCTCAATAGTGCTGCGTTTCAAAACATAATCGAAGTAAAAAATATCGCCAATATCAAAAGCTAATCCCAAAGAATTGGTCAAAATAAACAGCCAAAATAATGCTTTTTGGTAAATTCTGTTTTCTATAAATCTGAAAGGCAATAAGTATAAAATAATATAAAGCAAATTCAGATACAAAATAGCGGTCAAATCAAATCTGAGTCCACCGCGCATCATCGTTAAGTAGTGCGAAAAATCGACATCTTGAAAATGATGACGGTTGTATAAAAAGAAAATAAATCTTAAAATCTGGTAAATGACAAATAAAATACTTAACCGTTCAAGAACAATTAACAGTCGTTTTAAAAATAGTTTCATGGTAAAAAAATTATAAATTATTTAAAATAACAGGCATAATTTCGATGGGAACCAGTTTGGATATATCGCCACCATTACGAAAAATATCACGCACAATACTACTACTGATAAATGAAGTTTCAGGCCCCGTGAGTAAGAAAACAGTTTCTATATTTCCCAGTTTACGGTTGGTTTGGGCAATGGCTTTTTCAAATTCGAAATCAGCCGGATTACGCAAGCCTCTCAAGATGAAATGCAATTGATGGGCATGACAAAAATCAACAGTTAAGCCGGAATAAGCCACAACTTTTATTTTGGGCTCATTTTGGTAAACAGCTTCAATCATTTGAATACGCGCCTCGGTGTCAAACATATAATTTTTATCTACATTGACGCCTATAGCTATGATAAGTGTGTCAAAAAGCGGCAAAGCGCGATCTATAATATCTTTATGCCCTAAAGTAAGTGGGTCAAAGGATCCGGGAAAAACAGCTGAGTTCATATCGAAAAATTTACGTAAAAATATAAAAAAAACGTCTCTTAAAAACTTTTGTAAGCAAAATTTCTTAAAACAATCTTAAGACCGGCTTGACTCTAAACTTATTTCCGTATATTCGTAGCAAAACTCTAAAATTATGAAATTATATACCATTTCACACGGTGATTTTAAGTTGGATGGCGGCGCCATGTTTGGCGTCGTTCCCAAAGCCATTTGGCAACGCACTAATCCGGCTGATGAGCATAATCTTATCGATATGACCACACGCAGCTTGTTGATTGAAGATGGCAATCAACTCATCTTAATTGACACGGGTATGGGAGACAAACAATCGGAAAAATTCTTTGGCTACTATAAACCCAGTAAACAAAACATGTTTGATCAAAGTTTAAAAAAATATGGCTTTCATCGCGATGACATCACCGATGTCTTTATGACGCATTTGCATTTTGACCATTGCGGCGGTTCTATTGTTCGCAATGACCAAAACTACTATGAGCCGGCTTTTAAAAATGCCAAGTTTTGGAGTAATGAGAAACATTGGGACTGGGCCGTTCATCCCAATCCGAGAGAAAAAGCCAGTTTCTTAGCCGAAAATATCCAACCCATACTCGAAAGCGGACAATTGGATTTTATCGATACCCCCGAAAACGGTCGCATCATCAAATCCGAAGCACTCAATTTTGAAGTGATGTTTGTCGATGGTCATACCGAAAAACAAATGCTACCGATGGTTGCATATAAAGGACAAAAAATACTTTATATGGCAGATTTGTTGCCCACTGTCGGACACATCCCGTTACCTTATATTATGGGTTATGATACCCGACCGCTTTTGACCATCAAAGAAAGAGAAGAAATATTTAGTAAAGCCGCCGATGAAAAATGGTTACTTTTCTTAGAACATGATGCTTATAATGAACTCTGCACACTAAAACATACCGAAAAAGGGGTTCGTTTGGATAAAATTTATAAATTTGAAGAAATTTTTAATTAATAAAAAAAGAAAGATGAATAAATTAAGATTATTAGGTCTGTCCTTAGCTGCCGGTTTAACCTTAGCAAGTTGCGGATCAACCCAAAAAGCAGCGGTCAAAAATAAAGCTGCCGCTCAAACGGAAGTCAAAGCACCGGAAGCTTTGCCTCAAAAATTTGTATCCGTTTACAAAGACAATGATTTAAAAAACTGGCAACATACCAATCCTTTTGACAGTCATATGCCGGGAATGAGTACCGAAAAAGCATACAAAGAACTCTTAAAAGATAAACCTGCAAAAACGGTGGTTGTTGCTGTCATTGATGCCGGTATCGACATTAATCATCCCGATTTAAAAGGCGTTATTTGGACCAACAAAGGTGAAATCCCTGACAATGGTATTGATGATGACAATAACGGCTATGTCGATGATGTGCATGGTTGGAACTTTTTGGGTGCCAAAGACGGTAAAATGGCCGGCCCCGAACAATTGGAAATGACCCGTATTGTAGCCAAATACCGCAAACAATGGCAAGACAAAAGTATTGCCGATATCGCTCCCGAAGATCGTGAAATGTTTGAAATGTATCAACGGGCTGAAAAAAAATTGGCCGAAAAATTAGCGCACCTAAAAGCGTTAAAAGCCCGCTTTAGTCGTATTAATGCTATGGCTGAAAACGCTGATAAAGCCCTTAAAAAAGCTTTGGGAACAGACCAATTGACCAAAGAAGCCGTCAAAAATTTAAAAACAGACGACCCTATGGTCAAGCAAGCCCAACAAATGTATTTGGCCGGATTAAATACCAAAGCCTTGGAAGGTTTTAAAAACTATATTGATAGTCAAGAAAAATATAATTTAAACATTAATTTCAATGGTCGTGTGCAAGGTGATGATCCTGATAATATCAATGACAGAAATTACGGTAATAACAATGTTATTCCACCTAAAGCCGACGAACTCCATGCTACACACGTTGCCGGTATTATTGCCCAACTCCGACATAACGGTATTGGCGGTGATGGTGTTGCCGACCATGTTTTGATTATGCCGGTGCGCACTGTGCCTGACGGTGACGAATATGATAAAGATGTTGCTTTGGCATTTAGATATGCTGTTGATAATGGCGCTAAAGTCATCAATACCAGTTTTGGTAAATATTTCAGTCCACACAAAGATTGGGTTTGGGATGCAATTAAATATGCTGCCGACCACGATGTGTTGATTGTCAATGCTGCCGGAAATGACGGTAAAGATATGGATCAATATGGTGATAATATGTCTTATCCCAATGATGGTGATATCAAAGGTAAAGAAATTACAGACAATTTCTTAAATGTTGGCGCTATCGGACCCAATTATGGTGCCGATATGGTGGCTTCTTTCAGTAACTATGGCAAAGAAACCGTTGATGTTTTCTCTCCCGGACAAAAAATCTATGCTACAGTGCCTTTTGGTAAATACAAATTTTTGCAAGGTACCTCTATGGCTTCTCCCGATGTGGCCGGTGTTGCTGCTTTAATTCGTTCTCGCTTTCCCAATTTGAGTGCTTCTGAAGTCAAACATATCATTATGGATTCCGGTTTATCACCTCAAATTTTGGTCATTAAACCTGAAGAAGATGACTATAAAGGCGAACCTAAATTAGTTAAATTTGATACCTTAAGTAAATCAGGAAAAATGGTCAATGTTTACAATGCTATTTTATTGGCTGACAAATTATCTAAACAAAAAGAAAAGAAAAAATAAATTTAATAACAAACAATTTTAAAAAGCCGGTAATTTTTGCCGGCTTTTTTCGTTACACAATGTAACAATCTTTATTTAATGACATCTTTAAATAAAACTTTTACTATGAAAAACGCATTCTTAATTATCCTTTTGGTCTCTTTATGGTCTTTAAAAGCACAAAATACCCACAAAAAGGTCAAAATATTTTACGATTGTCAAGCTAATTCTTGTGAAACGACTTATGTCAAACAAAACTTGCCGGAAGTAGAATTTGTCCGTGACCGAAACTTCGCCGATGTGCATATCATTTTATTATCTGAACAAAACGGTAGCGGCGGACAAGTTTTTCATTTGAATTTTATAGGTCAAAATGATTATAAAGACATTCAACAAAAATATGATTTTTCGGTTGGAGCAGACACCACTCAAGATAGTATTAGAAAAAAATTACTCAAATATTTACAACTGGGCTTGGTGCAATTTTGGTATCGAAACGGCTTGGCCGATAAAATGGAAATCAAACTCAATATCGATAAACACAAAAAGGAAAGTGTCGACAAATGGCATCATTGGGTATTCAAAGTCGGGGCTCATGCTTGGTTTAACGGCGATAGCAATTCGGGTAGTCAAAGTTTAAATGGCTATGCCAAAGCTACTAAAGTCGATAAGAAAAATAAATTTTCATTCAGGTTGAGTTATAATACCCGACAAAATCGTTATACGTTCAACGGAAATGAAATCAAGTCGGAAAGTGAATATTTTAATATTAGTTCTTACCAGGTTTGGGGCATTAATCAACATTGGTCTTATGGTGTTTTTGGAGAATTTAACCGGTCTAAATTTAGAAATTATGAACAAGCATATTCATTAAACGGTGGGTTGGAATATAGCTTTTTCCCTTACAAAGAATCTGCCAGTAAAAGTTTGGTCATTACTTCAAATCTCGGCAGTGTTTATAACCGGTATTTTGAAAAAACCGTTTACAATAAAACTGAAGAACAACTCTGGCGTGGCGCCCTTTCGCTTAATGGCAACTTGGTTAAAAAATGGGGTAGTATTTATGCCGGAATCGATTATACAACCTATCTACATAATTTGAAATTGTATTCTGTAGGCTTTAATCTCGGGACCAATTTACGGATAGCCAAAGGTTTAGACTTCAACACCAATGGCTATTATGGTATTCAACACGATCAAGTCAATATAGCCGGAGGCAATTTAACTTTAGAAGAAACACTTTTGGCCCAAAAACAACTTCAATCGGG
>WGDF01000246.1 GCA_015493405.1 Flavobacteriaceae bacterium | reverse complement strand
GTCGGTGCTGTTGAAATTTCCTATCAATGGCAACAAAAACATCATTTCAGATTTAATACTTCCAAAAATTTTCGTTTACCGACTTTTAATGATTTGTATTGGCAACCGGGAGGTAACACCGGTTTAAAACCTGAAGAAAGTTACAGTTCGGAAATTGGTTATGATTTTGTAACGGAAAAACTCAATTTACACTTTACCGGTTTTCTGATTAACAGTCACAACCTGATTAAATGGACGCCGGGAGCTCAACTATGGCAACCTCAAAATTTTGAAACCGTTATATACAAAGGACTTGAAATTTCAGGAGAAAAGAAAATAAAGTCCTACTCCAAAATAATTTTAAGCGATGAATTCCATCTGACTTATCAACAAGCGATTAATCATAAAACTGAAAAATATTTGGCCTTTACACCACAATTAATGGGTTTAAACATTTTAAGTTTCAAATATAAAAAATTTGGTTTTCAATACCGGTTCCGATATCAAGGCCGAATCTATACGACCAGCACTAATAGCAAATATTTGCCCGCATATCAATTACATCATGTATCTTTGGCCTATTATTTTAACCGGCATATCAATATTTTGATCAACCTCAACAATATACTGAATACCTATTACGAAAATGTTCCGACGCGCCCGCAGCCCGGACGAAATTATGAACTTATTTTTAATTTTAAAATTTAATCAATATGAAAAGAATTAATTTACTCTTAACCTTAGTCCTGATATTAGGTTTATCCTCTTGTAAAAAACCCAAAACCACCATTGATGAAGGGGCTTTTTCCTCCGGTGTTTTCATCGTCAATGAAGGGCAATTTGGACACGGAAATGCCAGTATCAGTTTTGCAGACGACCAATTGGCTCAAGTCAGCAACGACATTTATCAAGCAACTAATAATCTACCTCTAGGCGACCAAGCACAATCTATAAGTTTTGCCAATGACAAAGCTTATATTGTTGTAACCGGCTCCAACAAAATAGAAGTCACCGATGCTAAAACGATGAAAAAAAAGGTAACGATTGCAAGTGGTTTATCCAATCCACGTTATATGGAAAATATTGGATTGCATACGGCTTTAGTTACTTGCTGGGGGGATCCTTCTGATGCTACCGATGATTATTTAGCCATTATAAACACCAATACGGACGAAGTTACCGGAAATATTCCTGTGGATCTAGGCCCTGAAAAAATGGTCAAAAGTGATAATTATCTATTTGTTGCCCATCAAGGCGCCTGGGGCACGAATCATAAAGTCACTGTTTTCGACTTGGTTTTAAAGCAAATAAATACAGTGCTTACAGTTGGCGACAGGCCTAACTCAATGGTCGTTAAAGACGGGTTTTTATGGGTGCTTTGTGGTGGAGAACCCTCTTGGACCGGTGCTGAAACGGCAGGACAACTTTATAAAATAGACCTCGCTAATAATTTCAATATTGTAGCAACTTTTGATTTTGCTACAACAGAACATCCCAAATTTTTAAGTTTGGATGGCGACCAATTATATTATTACCTTAACGGAAAAGTATATCAGATGGGAACAACTGCTACGGCACTTCCCTCTTCAGAAATTATAAATTATAACGGCAGTGCATACAATATGGAAACTCATGAGGGCGTTTTGTATATAACAGATGCCTTAGACTATCAACAAGAAGGTAAAGTATCTGCTTATAAGCTATCTGATAATCAACTCATTAAAACACAAACCGTTGGTTTAATTCCGGGAGATTTAGGTTTTCATTAAACGCCTGCTCTCATCTCCTAAAACACAAATAGCAACAAACAAACCGAGGCTGTCCTAAAAAAGGATGGCCTCAATTTTTTAAAGTAAATGCGCCCCTGTACCATTCGCTTGGGGGAGTCTAAAATGGCCATTTTCAAGTTTGACGCCTTGCGCTATATCTTTTTTTAAGAGAATAGCCCCATCCAAATCGGCATAATCACATAAAGGCAAAAGCTGTGCAGCTGCAGAAATACCAATAGAAGATTCTGTCATACACCCAATCATAGTTTTAAGCCCCAGAGCCTTCGCCTCAGTCAACATGCGTCTTGCCGGTGTGATACCTCCGGCTTTAACCAATTTAACGTTAATACCATTAAAACTATCTAAACATTTCATGACATCCTTTTCTGTTCGGACAGATTCATCTGCTATTAGGGGTAAGACGGATCGTTTTTTGACCGTTTTCATCGCTTCATATTGATCATAAGGCAGCGGTTGCTCAATGAATTCAACGCCTAAGTCTTTCAATATTTTTGCATTTTCAATGGTTTGTTGTGCCGACCAAGCGGTATTGGCATCAATTCTGAAAGGACGGTCGGTTAACGCCCGCAAACTTTGGACAATCTCAATATCGTGATCGGTTCCTAATTTTATTTTATAAATAGGCCAAGGTTGCTCCAGAAGTTTTTCTTTCATAACCTCAATCTTATCAATCGCTATGGTATAAGTTGACAACGGCAAATGATCAACTTCATATTGCCAAATCTGCCATAAAGGTTTTTTTAATAATTTGCCATATAAGTCATTGGCGGCTTCGTCAAATGCAGCTAATAAAAAACGAAAATCTTTTAAATGCGGTTTCAAAAAATTATCATAGAAATCTTCAGGTGTCGTAAAATTATATTTTTCAACCAAAGGTTTCAAAACTTCAAAACCCGCTTGTAAATTCTCCGGTGTGACCTTGTAATATCTGTTTTGCGTGGCTTCACCATAACCGATTACACCATCTTGCTCCAAAGTCACAATAAAGGTCGGTTGTATGGTATGAACAGAACGGGAAATACCAAAGGGATGGGCCATTTCCAAATTATAATGATAAGATTTTGCTTTCATAATAAATATCTTAAATTTAGCAAGCCCAAGGTAATTTTTTTTATTAAAAAACAGACTGATATATGTGCAAATTATCTAAAAAAATCATCAAGGTTTTACGACTGAAGCTTGTAATAAATTGCGAACTTGATTCAGATAAGTTACCGTATTGGGACCTTCCATAAATAATAAATCTAAAACACTCAAATTGGGCATAAAATCATGGCGATCGAGAAACATCTGCGTATATTTCGGAAATTGATCGATAAAATCGTGTTTTGTTTTGGCATTTTTCAAATAACGAAAATCGGCCGTATCATCATAATTTTTATGAAATGCAGTTGTCTTTTCGGAATTCATATCCAGTTCCAGTAAATTATTCAATATTTCAATTGTATGGCAGTTCAAATCAACCAAAAATTTGTATTTTTTCTCAAAAATAACTTGCAAATCATCTTCATAGAATTCAAAATACGGCGAAGTGCGATAAGCGGTTTCCAAACTGCGCCAATGTAGTTTTTGCCAATCAAAATCGTTTGAAACCAAAACATCTTTATAAAATTGTTTGCCGTCGGCATGGGTATGTTTTACTTGCACCGATAACATTTGTTTGGCATTGGCACTCTGAATATAAGTCCGATTTCTAAAGGTTTGCTTTTCGTAAAAATCAGAAACTTCAAATTTGATTTTATCACCGGAAGTCATCATAGCATAAGCGGCAATAGTCGGGAAATAAGTAGGATGAATCAAAATCATAATCTTAATCTTTTTTCTTTTTGCCGAGAAATTTGGCGCCTGCAAAATACAAGACAATTAAACCGATAAACGGCCACAGATAAGACACGCGTTTGCCACTGCCACTAACTGTAGTAAAGACCCGATTCCAGCGGATTTTATCTAAGAATTTTTTACTCGGATCATTATCAATACTCCACCAGATAAAGACCGGTTTGCCTACTACATGATCAAAGGGCACATATCCCCAAAAACGAGAATCTTCAGATTCACTGCGGTTGTCACCCATCATCCAATAATAATTTTGTTTGACTTTATAAGTTTTAGTTAATTTGCCATCCACATAGACATCATTGCCTTTGAGTTCCACTTTATGCTTATCTATTTTATGCCCCTTATCATGGTCGTCGTAGCGTGAAATAATCCATTTGTAAAAAGGGTAAGTTTCTTTATTGAGTTGTAGCACATCTCCTTTTTTGGGGATGTAAATAGGTCCAAAATTATTGATATCCCAATCTTTATGTCCGCCATACATCTCCCCTTTTCCGGTTTCATAGAGTTTGATATGTTCTACATTCGACATATTTTTGATGACCTTCAGCTTGTCATTCGTCAAATTCATGATATAGGAGCCTTTTTTAGGCCCGGGATAAATTTCTCTGATTTTATAATTTTTGATTAATCGCATCAAAGTCGGACGCGTAAAATCCATACTATCTTTAGTTTTAACCACATACATATGTTGTAGTCGAGCACGGTCGGGATAAATTACCTTTTTACCGTTGATGTATAAAACGCCGTTTTTGATTTGCAAAGAATCCCCTGCAATACCGACACATCGCTTGACATAATGTGATTTTTTATCAATAGGCTTATATTGGGCCAAATCTTTTACAAAAAAATATTTTACGGTATCCGCCGGCCAATTAAAAACTACAATATCATTGTTTTTAATTTTTTGAAATCCCGGAAGACGCAGATACGGCAGTTGGGGAAATTTTAAATAAGACCGCGATTTTAAAATCGGAATTGTATCATGAACCATCGGTAAGCCAATCGTTGTTATAGGCAATCGTGCACCATAATTGCATTTACTGACAAACAGATAATCACCGACCAATAAAGATTTTTCAAGAGAAGCCGTTGGAATGGTATAAGGCTGAATAAAATAAGTATGCACAATAGTCGCTGCTATAATAGCAAAAACCAAGGAACCTATCAAGGTTTCTTTCTTATTTTTATGCGTCGGATCGTAAGTTAATCGGTCTATTTCGACATAATTGATATAAGCCAAATATAAACCCAATGTCAATAAGACCAACCAGATATCTTTGGAATCAGCTTTGCCGAAAACCTCCAATAATTGCGCCCACAATGCCGGAATCATCAATAAATTGACGATAGGAATATAGACGAAAATCATCCACCATTTGGGTCGATTGACAACAGCCATTAATTCATAAATATTTAAAAAAGGCACAAAAGCTATCCAAGCTGCCTTTCCGGCTTTTTGATAGAACTTATACGTCGCTGCTCCATGAAGCAAATTCAAACCTATAAAAAATAAAAACCATTGCATTAAAGTCATACTTATATTTTTTTAATAATTATTTTATTTGAAACGAATATTATAAAATAATCAATTCGTCTTAATTCAATTTAAAATTCATCCGGATTCCCATAAATGGTCGTTTACCCACCGAAAATTGTACCGGCTGAAAACTCAAATCATCATTGACATTCCATTGCTTGAGGTGCGCACTGACATTGGCATCAACTATATTTAACACATAAGCCAAAATAGTGAGTAACAAAGCTGTATCCCGCTGTTTTCGATAATATTTTTGGGCAGTTATCAAAACATCTTCTGTATATTGAGGAAATTGATCTGTTAAGCCGTTTTTGCGATCAAAATAAGCCTGTCTGAAATCTTGGTATGATTTATTATTAGACATATAATAATATACACCGGCTCCTATTGCACCGTAAACCAAAGGAATCTTCCAATATTGTTTGTTGTAAGCCTGCCCTAAACCGGGTAAAACAGCCGAATAAAAAGCGGCTTTGGCCGGTGCCAAAATTAGGCTTGAGGATAATCCCGATTTGACTTTATGAGACAGGCTGTCTTGCACTTGCAAAACCGGTTTATCTTGCTGGGCGCTTAGGCTATTACTGCCTAAAAAAAGAATGATAAATAATATGAAATAATTAATTTTTATAACAATCGTTTTTTGAGCTCTTCCAGTTCGGCTTCCGAAGTAAAAGGAATAGCAATTTTACCAAGTCCTTTATCATTCATCGAAATTTTTATTTTTTTTCCCCATAAATCAGACAATTCCTTTTCCATTGATTTAATATTTTCCGGAAGGGCTTTTTTTGTGGGCTTTAAAGATAAAATCTTTCCTTCTCTAAATTTTTTCACCAAGGCTTCGGTTTGACGAACGGATAAATTATCTTTGACAATCTTTTCGTAAAATTCCAATTGAACCGTATGAGATTCAATACTGATCAATGCACGACCATGTCCCATACTGATAAAGCCATCTCTAATACCACTTTGAATAATGGGATCGAGTTTGAGCAAGCGCAAATAATTGGTTATGGTCGAACGCTTTTTTCCCACGCGTTTACTCATATCATCCTGCGTCAAGTTAAGTTGATCAATCATAGCCTGAAAAGACAAAGCTATTTCTATAGGATCCAGATCTTCCCGCTGAATATTTTCAACTAAAGCCATCTCAAGCATTTCACGATCATCGGCTAAGCGGATAAAAGCGGGAATACTTTTCAATCCGGCCAATTTAGAAGCACGCAAACGGCGTTCTCCTGAAATTAAATCAAAGCCGTTTTTATTTTTTCTAACCGTAATCGGCTGAATGACGCCCAATTGTTTAATCGATGCTGCCAATTCTTCAATCGCTTCGCGATCAAACTGTGTTCTGGGCTGATGTGGGTTGGCAATGATATCTTCCAAAGGAATCTCGATGATATTTCCAATCACCGATTCTGCCCCTTGATCTTCAGCCGATTTAATTTCGTCATTGTTTAAAATTGCAGATAAACCTCTTCCTAAACGTTGTTTTTTAATCGATTTTGCCATAATTTATACTTCTTCTTCGTTATTTTTTGGCGTATTTTTAGTAATTAATTCGTCCGCCAAATTCAAATAATTGACTGCTCCTCTGCTGGTGGCATCGTATTCCAAAATACTTTCACCAAAACTGGGCGCTTCACTCAAGCGAACGTTGCGTTGAATGACCGTATCAAAAACCATATTTCCAAAATGTTTTTTAACCTCATCTACAACTTGATTGGACAATTTCAAACGGGCATCATACATCGTCAACAATAAACCTTCTATATTCAAATCCGGATTGTGAATTTGTTGCACATTTTTAATCGTATTGAGCAATTTGCCCAAACCTTCCAAAGCAAAATATTCACATTGAATCGGGACAATTACCGAATCGGCAGCTGTCAAAGCATTCAAAGTAATCAGCCCCAAAGAAGGCGCACAATCTATCAAAATATAATCATAATCATCCTTAATCGTTTCAATCGCTTCTTTGAGCATAAATTCTCGTTTGGGTTTATTAACCAATTCTACTTCAACGGCGACCAAATCAATATGTGATGGGATCAAATCCAAATTGGGACTACCGGTTTTGATAATGGTGTCTTGAGCAGCAGCCTCATGTTCCAAAAGTTCATAAGTACCGGCAGGTGC
Source organism: Flavobacteriaceae bacterium (assembly GCA_015493405.1). GTDB lineage: Bacteria > Bacteroidota > Bacteroidia > Flavobacteriales > Flavobacteriaceae > WGBX01. The sequence goes on along the minus strand of WGDF01000246.1, from coordinate 4,099 downwards.
CTCTTCAATATCAATACCTAAACCTGAGGAAGCATTGGCTTGCGGGTCCGCATCAATTAACAAAACGCTTTTTTCCAAAACCCCCAAAGCGGCTGCCAAATTGACAGCTGTTGTAGTCTTCCCGACGCCACCTTTCTGATTAGCTATCGCTATAATTTTTCCCATTTTTGTGCTTTAATTTTGAAACGTAAAAATACAAAATTAATTGGTATCTAAAAACCGTGACTTATAATTTAACAAGATTTTACAAGCTCGGCTACCTAAAACATTCGTTTAAAATAGATTTTGTTTTTTGACAAAAAATCTAAAAAGCCTATGGACTAAGGCACTGAAACAATTTCATTATTCAAAACTCGATATATGATATCTACCATAGCGCCATATTGTAAAACTTAACTTAACTTTATCGGCATTATTTTTGCAAATGACATGACTTGAAAATGATTAATTCTTATTAAAAAAAATTACATTTTTATTAACAGCAATTATTCAAAAATATTACTATTTTTACAACGATAATTTATTTCAAATTCTTATGGAAGAAAAATATTCAAATACCTTAAAAAAAATCATTCTAAAGAGTCGTGATTTGGCCTACAAAAACGGGAACAAATTTGTAGGAACAGAGCATATGGTTTATGCCCTTCTCAACTCCAAGGAAGACCAAATAAATATAATTTTGCAAGAGGAATTTGACTTGCCTATGGAACGCTTGATCATGAAAATCAGGCAATTGATTCCGGTTAAGTCAGAAACCAATTTAACCATTCAAGATAAATCGGTTATTACCTTAACCCATCAGGCCTCCAATGCTTTAAAACGATCTTATCTCCTCTCAAAAACATTTAATGATCAAGAGATTAAGCCTTCACATCTACTCATCAGTATTTTATACAACGAGGATGATCCTGTTACCAGATTATTTAACCGCTTCAATGTTGAATATGAAGACTTGAAAGAAGTTTATCAGGAATTATTTGTTGATGACAATCAAAACTTAGCCGACGATATTCAATCGGATTTACCTTCTAACGAGGCTGACAATCCCTTTGGTGGAGGTGAAAGTTTTGGTGATGACAAGCCTTTAGGCATTCCCAAAAAGAGACAAAAAAAATCGAAAACACCGGTTTTAGACAATTTCGGCCGCGACTTAACCCGTTTGGCAACTGAAGGTAAGTTGGATCCGGTTGTCGGACGTCAAAAAGAGATCGAACGTGTTTCTCAAATATTGAGTCGTCGCAAAAAGAATAACCCTATTTTAATCGGGGAACCCGGTGTAGGCAAGTCCGCCATTGTCGAAGGCTTGGCTTTACGCATCGTTCAAAAAAAAGTTTCTCGTGTCTTGTTTAACAAGCGCGTGGTTGCCTTAGACTTGGCCAGCTTAGTCGCCGGTACCAAATACCGTGGCCAATTTGAAGAACGGATGAAAGCCTTGATGAACGAATTGGAAAAAAACAAAGATGTCATCTTATTTATTGATGAAATTCATACAATTGTCGGTGCCGGTGGCGCACAAGGTTCACTCGATGCCTCCAATATGTTCAAACCTGCTTTAGCCCGTGGCGAAATACAAACCATAGGTGCTACAACACTGGATGAATACCGTCAATACATCGAAAAAGATGGCGCTTTGGCACGCCGTTTTCAAATGATTTTGGTTGAACCTACCAGTGTAGATGAAACCATTCAAATCTTACATAACATTAAAGATAAATATGAAAATCATCACAATGTAAACTTTACGGATGAAGCTATTGAAGCAGCTGTTACTTTGACCAACCGTTATATGACGGATCGTAATTTGCCCGACAAAGCCATTGATGCTATGGACGAAGCCGGATCTCGGGTGCATATCACCAATATTGTCGTGCCGGAATATATTTTATCCTTGGAAAAAAAACTTGAAGAGGTCAAAACCAGAAAACAAGAAGCCGTAAAAGCCCAACAATTTGAATTAGCAGCCAAATACCGTGATGATGAAAAACATGTGGAAGCTGAACTGGTTAAAGCCCAAGAAAAATGGCAAGACGAGATAAAAGAATTACGTCACACGGTAGGCGAAGAAGAAGTTGCAGATGTCGTTTCTATGATGACCGGCATTCCGGTTAATCGTATTGCACAAGCTGAAACTTCAAAACTCAAAAACTTGAGCGCCATCCTCAAAACAAAAGTAATCGGCCAAGATGAAGCCGTAGAAAAAGTGGTTAAAGCTATTCAGCGCAACCGCTTGGGCTTGAAAGATCCCAATAAACCGATTGGTTCTTTCATCTTTTTAGGACAAACCGGCGTAGGAAAAACCCAATTGGCCAAAGTTTTAGCCAAAGAGTTATTTGACAATACCGATGCCCTGATCCGCATTGACATGAGCGAATATATGGAAAAATTTGCCCTTTCGCGTCTTATCGGCGCGCCTCCCGGCTATGTCGGTTATGAAGAAGGCGGCCAATTGACTGAAAAAGTGCGGCGCAAACCCTATTCCGTTATTTTATTTGATGAAATAGAAAAAGCGCACCCCGATATTTTTAATATGCTCTTGCAAATCTTAGATGAGGGTTTTATAACCGACAGTTTGGGCCGTCGCATCGATTTTAGAAATACGGTTATCATCTTGACTTCTAATATCGGAGCCCGTCAGCTCAAAGATTTCGGGCAAGGCGTCGGATTCGGCACAAATGCTAAAATGTCTCAAGCTGAAGAACACGCCAAAGGCGTCATTGAAAAAGCCTTGAAAAAAACATTTGCCCCTGAATTCTTAAATCGTATTGACGATATCATTATTTTCAATTCCTTAGATAAAAAAGATATTCATAAAATTATAGATATCGAATTGGAAAAAGTTTACAAACGCATCAAAGAACTGGGCTATGATTTCAAAATGACCGAAAAAGCCAAAGATTTTATTGCCGAAAAAGGCTATGATAAACAATATGGTGCCCGTCCGCTCAACCGAGCCATTCAAAAATATGTAGAAGATGCTTTGGCCGAAGAAATTTTGGAAGATCATGTCAATGAAGGCGATACCGTATTAATGGATTTCGATCAAAAAAAGGATAAATTATTTTTCAAAATCAAACATCCCCAAAAAAAGAAAGATAAAGAACAAGATGAAAATGAAAGCGTTTAAGCTTTCATTTTCATTTTTGCCCTCGTAGTTCAATGGATAGAATAGCGGTTTCCTAAACCGTAGATCCAAGTTCGATTCTTGGCGGGGGTACTTAAAAAGTTGGATGTCTCTACAATTTCTCTGAAAAACAGCGCGGCGGTTGAAAAGAATTTTCAACCGCCGCGCCATCTAACTATTATGAAAAAAATTATTTTTTGGGTTTGAAGTAAGTTAAATACAAACTTTGCAACTTACATGCCAAACAATAATCAAAAAATAAGTCCAGAGAAATGGCTGAAGCAAACATCAACATAAAAATTTGAGCCGCGGTTGACCAGCCTAAAAAATAAAAACTACAAATACCCAGAGCAAAAAACAAACCCACTTGAGCTGCTATTTTTTTTGTGCCGGCATTAACGAGAATAGGTTTTAAAGGTGTAATTTTCATAAATGCCGTCAAAAAATTGCAAAGTGGACTATATTTAATGCCGATAAAAACCCGAATTAAAAAATCAAGCGTTACCAAATACATGGCCCAATGATTGCCCGTAAAAAAAGTATAAGCTAAAACAATGAGAATTATGCTGCTATAAGCCTTGATTAAATTCTTATTTACTTGATCATAAGAAACAGGACAAGCCGATACTTTATGGTTCTTGGTGTTAAAATTTTTCAAATCAAAATGATCTTTCATAAATTAATGTTTTTTAAATGGTCGTCAAGATTCTGAAAACCTGACATAAATAATTTGTAATATTTGTTACAAAGGTAAACAATTTTTCTAAAACCCATAATAAATTTTTATCTTTGCGCCAAGAATAAATCTATGAAAGAAGAACAAGTCATATTGGTCAATGAAAAGGATGAAGTGGTCGGCTATGCGCCCAAAATGACGGCTCATGAAAAGGCTTTACTGCATCGTGCCTTTTCGGTTTTTATTTTCAATGACAAAGGGGAATTGTTACTGCAACAACGCGCTGCACACAAATACCATTC
>WGDF01000245.1 GCA_015493405.1 Flavobacteriaceae bacterium | reverse complement strand
ATGCATATTGATCCATGCTGAGCAACTCCTTTCCTCCCTGGTTATGGTTTTTCCTCCTACCATAACACCGGGACGATTCTGTGCTCGGGGTGGTCAATTTTCGGTTAGCACAACACCTCTTTCCTGGTCATTTTTAGGTTAGCACAACCACCTGCGTCAAAGCCGGAATGAGTACACCAGCCACTTTGACTGTTTATACCTTGGCATCCATCTCCCCAAAACAAACGTTGCTGAAAAACCCATCTGGTTCCATTATAAATATAATCCGTGTTGTTATAGACAGCATCAGAAATGCCAGCATATAACAAGGCTTCTTCCGCACAACCTGCATCACAGTTGGTGTCTGCATGTACTCTCATTAACGAGAAAGAATGAAACAGAATTATTATACATACAGCAATTATCGGATGGGACTTTATTGAGTGCATTTTTTTACTCCGTTTGTAATTTTCAAAGCCGAACGGTTCGCATGAGGGGCGCCATGCGAACAAAGAAAGGGGTCGGTAAAACAGGTATCCCCTTAAAACCAACAGAAACCGCCACGGGGAAAGCGTCCCTTCAATGCGGTTGTTATGTGGAGGATTTATGAATATTGAAGAGTCAAGAGAGTTTATAAAAGGTTTTTTCAGCCCAGAATATATGCATTACGTCGGAGAACATTTGGCCGGTGATTTTTCTGTTGAACTTGCCAAGGTGCTCAACGCATTAAAACAAACAGTTGAGTCTGAAGAAATAGAATATATTTTAGGTATCCATGACAAAGATGGTGGATACGAAGAAGAAATGTATTTCAATAGTTTACCTGTCAATAAGGGGGACAACCTTATCCGACAGTATGACGATGATGAGTATAAGGTGTTCCAAGTCGTACATAGTGGAGATCAGACGACACTCCACGTAAAAATTTCTCAAAACACATAACGCCCCGCATCACCGGCCCCAAGCTGAATTTACCGGCATACTGGCATGTGGCGATAATGGTTGATTTATCAAGGCATTCCCCAAAACTGCGTTGTGCTTGGGGTCGGTGTGAATGCGGTTGTTACATGGGCGGCTGATGGTTGCAAAGGACAACCCCGGTAGCCGGTTTTGTTTTTTTAGGGTTTTTCAAGAAGCATGGCATGCCGTCAAAGAGAATACCTGCCGACCAACTACAAAGCTTACCAGTAAATAATACCTTCCATTTTTGACGGATTCAATTGCAGGGCATTACCAACAGCATGGCCTTGAAAGCTTATCATCCTGCAAGGCAGTTATACGATAAATTACGTCTTATCAGATAAATGCGGCTAAATAAAGAGAATTATTTCAGGACTATCCAGCCAAGACTCTTTGCCACTATACTTTTCCGATAAAGATCCGGCGGACGGGGTGCACTCGCAGGACTCTGTCCGAAAAAAATTTTGAATTTCGTTTCCAGCTTGATCGCGGTTGATTTAACCACTACTTCACCAGAAAAATAACGCCATATCACTCAGCAAGGCGTATTTTGGAGAAGCAACTACGTTTCACGAGCAAAAAACAAAAAAACATATTGATTTTACGACGGAATGTAACGTCTGGTATCACCTGCGCCCTGGCTCCAAGAATGAACTTGACTGGCACGACGGCGACCGCACCACCGACCAAAACTGGGACGTGCAAAGCGTCAGGTGAATACCTTTGTTCGCTGATTATATTTTGTGAGGTGTCAATATGGACTCTATGGGTTTGATGTTATTGTTTTTTTTATGTGGATTTGCTTGTGGGTTTGCGGCAGGACAGGATGACTAAAAAATTCTTCATAAGAATATGGACCCTCTTTTTTCATAAACCGATGGTAATTTGAAAAATTTTGTGAATGCCTGCTGTTCTTTTATTGTAAGTGAATCATAATTTTCATATTTTCTCCTAAATGATATAATAACGGCAAGTAATGTACTTGAAAATATTACAAATATTACTCCTGACGCCTGCATTCTTAGTAATACTAATGATCCTTTGCGTATGGATATCAGCGGAGATAATTTCGAGAGATCGAAATCCCATATTAGCCAAGCTGAAAATAATAGAGGTATTATTAATAATCTTAGTATGGTTTTATATGTCATATCGTATAGCCATAGGAATATTAACAATTTGAGTTCATTTTTTAATAGTTCAGGTAATTTGTTAATTTTCATTTTTCATGTAAGCGAACGTCTCGCATCACCTGCCGCAAACTGCGAGGCAATGAGACTTGATAAAAGATGAACCATGGTCGGAGCAATGGGCTACCAATACCGGCCAGGGTTTGCGGTCAGTGTGAATGCGATTGTTAACCATCAAATATTCAGACTTCGCTTTGCTTTTCTTAAAAGCAAATAGCTTGTAATCATAAAGAATAAGGTAAAAGATAATTCTCTTATTCTATATGGCGTCAATAGAAATAAATAAATAGGCTTGGTGTGATTATTCAAATTAATTCCATAAACAATAGCAACTATATTATTATAAAAATACGGAAATATTAAGCAGGAAAAAATTGTTACTGCCTGAGATAATTTACTGTTACTTTTAAAAAAATCTATTAATTTCTTATTTTGAGTCTTTTTTGGGTAAATTATATTATTGAATAAAAATGCAGATGCTATTCCCCAAAGGATATAATTAAAATTATAATCATATATTAAGTGAATGTAATTATGGACATACCTATTT
>WGDF01000244.1 GCA_015493405.1 Flavobacteriaceae bacterium | reverse complement strand
GCCGTTGATTTCCTTGGAAGAGTAAATGCAGGCGAACAAGTTGACATCGGTAAAAGTGTCGTTGTCGTTGGTGGTGGTGATGTGTCTATCGATTGTTCACGGGTATCTCGTCGATTGGGTGCCGAAGTCTATCAATCTTACAGACGCCGTATTCAAGATATGCCGGCAGATTTGGAAGAAATTGAAGGTGCGGAAGCCGAAGGCGTTCATATAATGCCACAAACCATTCCAACCCGTGTGATTAAGGATGAAAACGGAAAAGTCAAAGCTTTGGAATACGTCAAAGCTGAAATGATTTCGGAAGGTGGTGGACGTCCGCGTCCGAAACCTATTGAAGGTAGTGAAACCATTATTAAATGTGATGCCGTGATTGCCGCAATCGGACAAAAAGCCGATTACAGTTTGTTACCGGAACATATTTTAGCCAAATTGGAAATGCAAAAAAATAAAATTGTCATTGATGAGAAACGTCAAACATCAATTCCAAAACTCTTTGCCGGTGGTGATGCCGTTGTGGCAGGTCGAAATGATGCTATTTCGGCTATTGCCGATGGTTTTGTTGCAACCAAAGCGATTGATGCGATGTTGATGGGGGAATGAGTTGAAAGTTGAATGTTAAAAGTAGAGACGCACGGAAGTGCGTCTGAGTGAAAAGTGCCAAGTGGAAAGCGTAGAAGAATTGAAAATGGAGAATTGAAAATTCGATTTCTCTCCCTACTTTCGTAGAGATCGAAATGACAGCAGTTGTCATTCCGATAGAGTGAGGCACGAGCGATGAGGAATCTCAAATAACCAAATAACCTCCGACACAACGTCGGGGCAAGCATATCAACAAATAACCAGATAGCCAAATAACCGATTAACCAACCAAACAAAAAGAGTTGCAAATTTTGCGGCTCTTTTTGTTTAGTTTTCAGATAGACTTTTAATATAACTTTTGACAATATCAGTTAGAATTTCGCCTTTAACCAGTTTGAACGGAATGTTACCACGTTCCAAATCACTTCTCATGTGTTTGCCTACGGCACGCACCAGAAACATATTCACATTTTTGAGTTGTTCGACAACTTCGTCGTGGTGATGTTCATGATGGTGATAACCGTTTCTATGTCCATGACCGTGACCTTGGCCTAAACTATGACCGCGTCGTCCTTGCCGGTGATTGCCTTCACTTCTGTCGTGGTCGTGATGTTCGTGGTGGTTCTTTTCATAAGTAACACCGGTTATTTCATTGCCATTAACTTCAAAAAAAGCATATTCGGCAGCTCTACCGGTTCGCTTAGCAATAGTTTTTCTGTCGTTTGTGGCAATTGCTATTATCATAATACTACTGATTTTTCAACTTTTTCAATGCTTTCTGTTACAATTTTTGAAATTATTGATGTAACCATTTTTGACATCGGAGCGATATCCAATTCAGGAAACATCATACTAACCAGCCAAGGTTTTATTTTCATAAAACGAAAATTTGTTTTGCCGTTTTCTTGTGTAACTATTATACTTTTAGGCATCATAACGCCCATATCATAACTCATTGTGCTTAATGCTTTATGAGATTTTGGGGCATTACATATTTGAATAATTTTATATTCAAAATCATCAGCTATTTTTAAATTCTTTTTCTTATAAGTTTCTTTCATGTCGTGAATTGTAACCACTGCAAAATGATTATCTTTTACCACTTCTTTCAATGTTTCAATTACCTTTTCGTACGGGGCTTGCGTTGAATATTTTTCAACAATATTCCCTATGAACCATTTTGATAGCATCTTTTTTACCATATTTTACCTTTTATAATTATTGCATTAATTTTTTTGCAAATTTATTTAGAATTATTCTAAATAATGGTAACTTATATTGCAAATTGTAAAAAAATAATGAACGGTAAAATTTGAAAAAAAATTCATATTAATTGACATAAATCCAATAAATACCTATTGCAAAAGCAAACAAGGCTCCTGTATATTGTAGCCATATAATAGTTTTACTATGATTTTTTTGTGTGGTATCTGATAATTTATCAATTATTAAAGCGTAAATAACCATTGCACTAATGATTCCTAATGCAAAACCAAGCATGTATTGAATAGAATCGGTGGCGGATTTATAGCCTAATACGGGTAACATTAAAATAAAATGTGAAATACCGGCAAATCCGTGAATGATACCGATAAAAAATGATAAAACGGCATTATGTTTTTTGATTTTTTTGTGTTGGTGTTCGCCTTTGGTTTTGTGAATATGTGTGTAAGTATCATTTTCTTGTGTATGCGTATGCGGATAAGCGAGTTTTTTCTTACTTTGATGCGTTCGGTATAAAGCCCAAAAGCCAATACCTATCAACATAAAACCAACAAATTTCTCACTGTTTTTAGAAACACTTTCAACAGGTATCTGGTTTTTAAATAGGTAAAACAATAAGCCAATCAGTAACATGCCCAAAACATGACCCAGTCCCCAGCCCAAACCGATTTTCCAAGATTTGGATTTTTTTTCCAAGACCAATGGTGTTACTGCCGCTAAATGATCCGGACCGGTTAAGACATGAACCAGTGCCGCTATGAATCCGATGATTAATGGTAATTTCATGATTATTAGTTTATTTGATTTATTGATTGTCATTTCGATTTCCTCGACGGCTTGTCGGGGTCGGGAGAGAAATCTAAATTAACCATCACCAAAATTAAGTTTACGCTTTATTTGCTATTAACATATTCGAGGCAACTGCTCCCCGATAGGCATGTGGACGACTCGTTTGCCTCCCATAGGATTGGTTATTAATACTTTGCCTTTTGGCTCATCACTAACTTCGCCGATAATCGAAGCATTTTGAGATTCCGGATATTTTTTCAGAATCCGAACAACTTCATCGGCAATATCCGCATCTACAAAACTCATAAAAACGCCTTCATTTGCGGTATATAATGGGTCTAAACCGAGAATTTCACACGCCGCTTTGACTTGCGGTAAAACCGGAATGTTTTCATCTTGTAAAATAATACCTTTATCAATTTCACCGGCTATTTCATTCAAAGTTGCTGCAACCCCTCCACGTGTCGGGTCGCGGAACAGATGAATTTTATCACCGAATTTGTCCAACAGCTCTGTTGTCAAATGGTTGAGATTGGTGGTGTCGCTTTCTATCTGCGTTTCAAATTCCAAACCTTCCCTGACGGACAGAATGGCTATACCGTGTGTAGCAACACTGTTGCTAACGATAAGTTTGTCACCGGATTTTATTCGGGACATATCTATTTGAGCTTTCCGGTGTAGCTTGCCTATACCTGTTGTATTGATAAAAATTTGATCGCCTTTGCCTTTATCCACCACTTTGGTATCTCCGGTTACGATTTTTATGCCTGATTTTTCAGCAGCATATTTAATAGAAACGATGATGTCCCAAAATTTGTTGATAGGCAATCCTTCTTCAATGATAAAACTCAACGATAAATATTGTGGAATGGCACCACACATAGCTACATCATTGACGGTGCCATTGACTGCCAATTCACCAATATCACCGCCCGGGAATTCAATAGGGGAAATGACAAAACTATCAGTTGAAAATGCAACTTCACCATCAAGATGCAAAAAAGCACCATCGTGATGTTTATCGAGAATATCATTTTTGAGTAATTCGAAAACACCCGTTTCCAATAATTGGTTAGTTAATTTTCCGCCACTACCATGTGCTAAAGTAATGATGTCAAAATCAAACTTGGGTGCCGGACATTGTAATTTGAATAAACTCTTATTCATAAGTATAGCATTAAATTTTTATAAAAATAATTCTTTTGATTTTAAAAAATGTGCTAAATGTTATTTTATCGATAATTTTAATAATTTATTTCTGAAATATATTCCTAAAATTATAATAGGCGGCACAAGCACCTTCGCTACTAACCATTGGAGCGCCTAATGGATTTTGTGGTGTACAAGCTGTTCCAAATGCTGGACATTGAAAAGGTTTTTTGATACCTTTCATCACATCACCGGCTATACATATGGCATTTTCAGGGGCTTTTTCTATGTCAATATCAAATTTTTTATCGGCATCAAATTGTTTAAATTCTTTCCGTAAATGCCAACCGCTATTTGATATGGTTCCGATACCACGCCACATTTGGTCACCGTATTCATATACTTGATTGATAATGTTTTGAGCTTCTCGGTTACCTTCTTCTTTGACAATGCGCTTATATTGATTTTCAACTTTATAAGTGCCGTTTTCCAGTTGTTTGACCGCTGCTAAAATACCTTGTAACAAATCCAAAGGTTCAAATCCGGTAACAACAATTGGAATTTTGTATTTGGCAGCCAATTCATGATATTGCCAGTAGCCCATAATGGAGCATACATGTCCGGCAGCGAGAAAAGCATCTATTTT
>WGDF01000243.1 GCA_015493405.1 Flavobacteriaceae bacterium | reverse complement strand
TTTGCCGTTAATTTTGATAAAACTTTGGGAAAAGCCTATCAATTGCTCATTTTACCCCAAGCTGTTTCGGATTTTATCGGACAAAAAAATAAAGACACGATTAAGGCTGTGGTCAAATTGCCAAAAGCAGATAAATATGGTAAATTATTGTTGCATTTGGAAGGTTTACAGCAACAGCCTGTTTTTATAGAAATCCTAAAAAATAAAAAAATAGTTCGTAAAACCACTACGCAAATCCAAAATGATTTTGTTTTACCTTATTTGGTACCGGGCAAATATAAAATTAGAATTATTTTGGACGCCAATAAAAATAACCGCTGGGATACCGGCAACTACTTAAAACATCAACAACCTGAGCGTACCTTTGAACCATCAAAACCGATTGAGATTAGAGCCAATTGGGACGTTAATCAGACTTATAAATTAGCGTCATAGGTTATTAATTTTGAAATATTTTTAGGCTGCTCTAATTGTTTTTGGCACCTTCAATAATCCATTGTTTAATGCTGTTAATTTGAGTGGCTGATAATGACCCTCCCAGTGGCATATTGCTCCCATAAGTGCCTGAGCCGTCAATTTTTTTGTACAAAACAGAATTTTCAGGCGCATCAGGAACGACTCTTTTGCCCGAATATCCTGAAGCATTGATGTTTACCAGTTGATTATAGGCGTGCGCTGCAGTTAAATCCAAATTGCCTGAATTGGGATGACAAGAAATGCAATTTTGATCAAAAATGGGTTGGATATCTTGCGTAAAACTGACATTATCGGCTGAGGGATTGGGCTCTTCAACAGGCCCGACATCTTTAGTGCAATTTGATAAGCTTATAGCCAATAATATGCTCATTGTTATTCCAAATATTTTTTTCATTTTTTAGGATATAATAGATTTTCATTAAAAATAGCGAACCAAATTGAACCCAAGCATAAAACCATCTTTAGGATATTTTATAGTTGGATAAAATAAAAGATTTTGAGATAAAATCCTATCAGAATTAGTCAGGGTAATTTGAAAAACATGGTTGCCGCTACTGGCAATTTCATAACCAACTGATAGGGGCATATTATGAGGTTGTGTATTAGGCATTATTTCAAAATCCAATGCCGATTTGAGCCCTAGTTTGTATCGCATACTGATAGGAACCGCTATCACATAAGATTGCTCTTTTGGTTTGACACTGTATGGCGTTAAATTACGCCAAACCAATTGTCCGGCAATTTGTGCTGAAAAGTTGGAGGTGAATTTTCGGGAAATGATAATTTGTGTATCATAATACAAACGATGATAAAATTTAAATTCAAATTTATTTCCATTGTCAAAAGTCGCTTGGTCAGAATAGGAGGGTGCATTATCTGTCATAATGGCTATATTTTCATATAATGCAATACTTACCGGTTTACGATTATCGGAAGTTTGCTTAAATATCAAATATTTGGCTCCAAGATCGTAAAATTTACCATAACGCGTTCGCCCTGTTTCAAGCATTAACCTATCATTAATCGGGATTTCGAAAAAAAAGCGCATATTAGCGGCAAGGTCCAGACCAAAAAAATTTTGCAACATGTTTTTATCAAATTTTGTGGCACCAAAACGATGTTGGATTCCAAAACCGAAACCCTTTGTTTGTCTGATAAATGTAGTTTTAGCATTGATTAATTGCGAAAAAGGAAAAGCATCAATTGCATTAGGAACATCTGGTTTTTTAGAAATTTGAGTCATCGGTTTCTGAGCCAAAGTTCTGATATATGAAACCACAGCCCAACGTTCTTTATCAGACAGCATATTTTTATAAGAAGCCATTAGACCACGCCCTTGTGTTATTTTCCAAAAAATTTCACCATCGGTTTGTTGTTGTACGGTTTTGGTAGTTAGGTTAGCCGGTGGCGGATTAAGAGATTTGACCATAATAGGATTGCCGGTACCATCTATGCCATGGCAAGATTGACACAAAGATTTGAAAATATTTTGACCTTGATGAATAACAGCAGGTGTATCATCCAAGGGATTTTTGAGTTGCTTTGCTGTATCCGGTGCTTGCCAATGATTTTGTGCTGATACTTGGGAAAGATACAGAAAAAGACTAAAAATAAATAGTTTTTGAATCATAATAAAATACTTGAGGAATCAAATATAAATAAAAGCTTTGGTTAGAAAAAATTCTTTATCAGATTAAAAATTCTTTTAACCCAATTTTGTTTTTTTATTAAAAATTTATAAATTTGAGTCAATAAAGATATAGGGTAAGGTCAGATTCCAATAATTTTTTCAAAATAATTAATGTGATTCTTATTGATGTGATTCTGTGATGACATCCTATACAAAATGAATAATGTTGATAAATTGATATTTTAATAAGAATAAATATGTCTAAAAAAATTTGCTTGACCAAATCGCAATTGGGCGCTATTTTAATTTTAGTTATTCTTCTCACTTTGATTCTTGTTGATTGGGATAGTTTTATCCAAGGTTTTAAGCAGGGCATAACGGGAAATTAATGCCCAATGCAATCAATTTAGGTTTTATAATGAGTACAAAGGATCAAACCCGTTGAAGGTTGTTTTAACATTAAAATTATAGTATATTTTAAAAATTTTTAAGATAAAACTCATATGATAACTCAGAAACAAATATTGGAAAATGAATTATTAGCGCCTTATATTGATCAGTTAGAATACTATTCAAAATGGGCGAAGATACATAAAACAGCCTATTGGGCTTTTGGTTTGACCCAACTGTTTCTAAGTTTTGCTTTAACTGCAGCATTGATTCTTAAAAAAGATAGTTTATATGTAGTCGTTTTTGCAATTGCACTTAATTTTGCATTGGTGATGAGTCAATATTTACAATTATCAAAAAAATATGAAAGATACCGATTGACAGAGATTAAGCTTCAATTTTTATTATTAAATTTTTCAAATTCTTTTTATGAATTAGGCTTTGAAGATGTTGAAGCTTATATTAAAAAAAATGTATCCACCTTGGGCCAAGAAATAGAAAGAATAGTTACAGATGAATTTGTGTATCACTTTAGGGATCTTAAAGAATTTATTGAATTTTCAGAAAAACCAAAAATGGTTAATATGCCTGAAAATGTTTAGTTTTATGATACTTTAAGTGAGGCTATTAACAATCAGCAAGATTTTATCGATGGCTGGAATATGGTATCGGTTTCATTGTTGCATCTTTTAAAATAGTTATTGCCATTAATTTTTTAAACTACTAATAGAAATTTATTGGGCAATTGATTATTGTGTTTGTCAACAATATTGATTGATTTTTGAAATAAAATCCGGCGTCTCGGCACGATTTTCTCCTTCGTCAAAAATCACTAATCTGAAATTAATAGTGAGATTTCTCTCTCGATAAAAGTCGGAATCGAAATGACAATCAATCAACAAAACATGCTATTGAGTATTAA
>WGDF01000242.1 GCA_015493405.1 Flavobacteriaceae bacterium | reverse complement strand
CTTATATACAAACTGCCTGACAATCTGTTGCACAATTGTTCGTAAACCTCGCTGATGCTTATTGCCGTAATTAACTCTTATCGGCTTACCGATGTTCTCACGGATAATCAACAGGGCATATAATAACCGGTAATCAAGGAACTGCCACGCACGGTTTCCATACTTATTATATGTTCGGGTGCCGACCAATTCTTTAATGTTGAAGTAACGTTTAATGCGCTGACGCACTTCGTGTTCTGATAATATCATTGTCTATCTTGTTTAGTATATTCAAGCCGGTTAATAGCTTCTAATATCTGATAGGAAGTTTCTTTAATTTTCAAAACATCCTGCTTGATTGAGCTATAATTTTTTTCATTTTGTTGGATCCTTACACCAAATTCCGTGAAGCGTGTTTCAATCGATACACCCCACACAATTAACGGTATGATAATAGCGGACAAGATGCTCAACATCTGTCCTAATGTTATCGGGGTTTTCATTTGCATTTGTTGTTATAATAGATTAATAAGATAACCAATACCGGCATTGTAATCAAGCTAACGAATTGCTTGTAAAACAAAAAATATCCGGCAAATTCAATCAGACTTATCCAAAAGAATGGCATAAACGCTCGCTTATCATATCTACTTGCCCAATAGCTGAATATGACAAATGTCATAAGGTTGCTTATGTCATAAAAGATATTATCAAGATACCTTTGATGATTGTAGAATAGATACACATCGGCTTTTGCATCGCTGTTAAAGAATACAACGACACCTAAGCTGATGATTGTCGGGATTAATGCTATAATGATATGTTTAAGCCTGATTTGTGTCATAAATCAATGCTCTTCGTGGTCAGGATTAGGTTGGTCGCCATATGGGTCTTTTGTTTGCTTCTTAACATCGGCACCAATCAATTTAAGAATACCTTTAACCAATGCAGGATAAAGCCAATAAGCTAACAGATAGCTTGCAAATGCGACCTTAAATTCAATTTGACTATAATAAGCCATAGCAACCACCACCGGTAAAGTGATAATTAGCACCTTCCAAAATGCGCTCGGCTTTTGCGACTTCCAAAGCCGTTTAGCGATTTCGCCTAATGCGATTACGATAATTACGATTAGCCAATCAATTTGGCTGTTAATTTGATTAAAAATTGTTTCCATTTTTATCTTTTTTTTATGATTAATAATCAGGGTTATATTTGAATAAAACTTTGTATCTCGGATATTTTCCGTCTTCTATTCTTATCTCAATATCTTTACAAGCATATTCGCAATGTCCGCCACTTTTCCAAGCTGTAAAGTCTATGATGTAAAGTAAATAATACATAAACCACCCCATCAAAGTCAATTTATTTACACGTGCGTTTAAGCCGAGATACGCACTAATACTAATATCTTCAACAGTGTAAAATCTTATACCGTTTTTGTTAATAAACAGAAAATTCCACAATGAACGGTTCCGGCTGGCACTTCGCACGTCAAATGAATAACCTTCGCCTTTGAAATAGTTTAAGGCACCAAGCTTATATTTGAATATCACAACGATAAATGTAGCAATCTCAACAATAGGCGTTAAAGCCCAAGCGATGAGCCAAAGGATTAAATCTCTGATGAATTTGATTAACTTAATGGTAATTTTCTTGCACATAACTTTGAATGTCTGATTTTACTTGGTTTAATATGTTTTGCACTTCGGCAATTGTCGGCGTTGGCGTTTGCATTATCATTGCAGAATACCAATCACCTGTGTTTATTTTGTCTAAAATTGGCGTAATAGATGCGTCAATTTCAATGATGATAGGATTCACTTCTGATTGCGGACGCCCGAATAACTGCATTGTGATTTGCTTTGACTTTTCGGCGTAATAGTTTTGACCGTCTGACAGTTTTTTTTGCATAAAAGCGTCAAATTGCTCTTGCTGTTTTGATTGTTCAAATTGAGCAATCTCTTCTGGTGTGGCGGTTTCTACTATTTGCCATTTTCCGTTTACTTTTTGCACTTTTGGTTTAGCAAAAGTGATAATATCATCAAAATTTACGATTTCAACAAGTGTATAACCTTTTCTTTGAATGTCAAAACCTCTGATATTTCCGATTTTATCAATATTTACAAATCTTTTATTCATAACCGAAAATTAATGTCATTTCAATATTATTTACATATATATCACCACTCATAACGATATTGGAATTTCCAACTATACATAATTGCTCACCGTCTGAAAAAACTTGTTTTTCGACGTCAATTATTGTTACTTTCTTATTTTCTTTGGCTGAAACAATATGAAATTGTTTCAATAAAACATCGTCCACATTTTTACCTCTGAAATTAGAACAATCTAATCTTCTGTTTTTGAATACAGTAAAAGCCATATCAACATCACCGCTGGCATTTAAGTGTTGGTAATATATTTTTTTTAAATAATACCCACTTGGTATCAGCATTCCATTTACGAATCCGTGAACCATTATTTCAGATAATGTTATTCCAAGCGTTGCATACCAATCGTATGCGTGGATTCCATAATATGCTGGGATTACAAATTTTCCGTCCTTATTTAATTTTATACGAAATGAAAGCGTAACGGCTATTTCGTTAGTTCCACCACCACCAACTTCACTCTTATCCACTTCCAACCAATTATTTCCTTGCCTTACAAGGAATTTGTCCGTGTCTGATAGGGGTGTGGTGGCTTGGGGGTAGGAATCTGCCAAAGGTTGCGTAAAGTTAATATTATTCGATACAACAGTTTTACGGCGATAATCATCGACGCTAACACTATATCTATCTTTAACAACTAACTTCATAAATTCGTATTTTCAAGTATTAGTATTTTCATATCAAGCAACCCGATAACTTCTGTCGCATCAGTTTTATTAACCAATTGCCAATCGCCATATAAGGTTGTATAATTGATTGTAGCAGTTTTATCAGCTGTTAATTCCGCTTCAATTTTATTTGGCGCTATAAATGTAAAATTAAAGTCTGACGTATCGAAAACTTTGTCAAATCCGGCTTTCCGTGCAAATGCTAATTGATTATCGTAATTAGATAAGTCAATAGGATTGCCGGCATCATCAGTCGCTTCAACTTGTATTTTAAAAGTCTGCCCTTTTTTTATTTCGGTTACATACATATCAATTGCTTATAACGTTCATTTTCCAACTATTTACGCCACTTGACGAATTACAAGCACCGCAAATGTTATTATAATTTTTGTGGTTTTCACGCACTAAAAACTTTTTCACATTTTCCCAATAAGTCATAGCCATTTGACGATAATATGTATATTGTTCTTGCTTTTCTTTAAATCCTACCTCTTGACTATTAGGATTGTTTTTGGTTACCATTCCAAAAGCTGTATCGGTATAACTTCCACGCTTAACATATCGTGCGTAAGCAAAATAAACTAATACTTTCTTTAAGCCGTCATTAAGATAAGTTTCATCTTGCCATACATACGAGCCACCTTTTAATAATTCGCTAAACTCTG
>WGDF01000241.1 GCA_015493405.1 Flavobacteriaceae bacterium | reverse complement strand
AGCAATCCAACAAATGACATTGTTTATTACGAATTTGGTCGTTTTATGGAATTATTATCTCTGAACAATCCCAATATTTTAGAATTACTTAATACACCAAAAGAAGCAGTTTTAATAAAACATCCTTTTTTAAATGAAATTAATTCAGAATTAATTTTGTCTAAACTATGTAAAAATACATTTGGAAAATTTGCTTTATCCCAAATCAAAAAAGCGAAAGGATTAAAAAAGAAAATTGTTAATCCCGTAGGAAAAGAACGAAAAACTGTTTTGTCTTTTTGCTATGTAAATTATGGACAAGGTTCATTTTCTTTGAATAAATTTCTTGAAATCAATAATTATACACAAGAGAATTGTGGTTTAGTAAATATTCCGCATATGAAAAATATGTATGCTCTTTTCTATGGCGAAAGTTTTGGATATAAAGGCATTATAAAAGACGAATTTTCAAATGATGTTCGTTTAAGTTCAATACCAAAAGAAGAAAAAGAAGTTGCATTGTTATATTTTAATAAAGATGGTTATTCAAAATATTGCAAAGAATATAAAGAATATTGGGAATGGGTTGAAAACAGAAATGAAGACCGCTATCAAAACACAAAAAGTCACGGAAAGAACTATGATGCTAAAAATATGATGCATACATTTAGACTTTTAGAAATGGCAATTGAAATAGCAAAAGAAAAGAAAGTAAATGTAAAACGACCAAATCGAGAATTTTTACTTAGTATTAGGTCAGGAAAGTATGAATATGACGAATTATTAAAAATGGCTAATGAAAAACAAGAAGAAATGGAAAAAGCTTTTGAAAAATCTGATTTACAGGAAAAACCAAATAGAGAACAAATAAATAAAATAGCATATAGAATACGTGAAAAATTCTATGCTGAAAAATAAAAAACGAAATGGCAACAATGTGTATAGTGCATTGCTACCCTGCGGGATAGCAACGACACCATATACGCAATGTTGTCTTTCAAACTAAAAATTGATATTAAATGTTTCAAATAGGAAAAACCATCATTACAGATGATTTATTCGAAAAAGAATTTGTCTGTAACTTAAAGGCTTGTAAAGGAATTTGTTGTGTCGAAGGAGATTCGGGCGCCCCATTGTTAGAAGAAGAAAAAGCTATTTTAGATCAGATTTACCCGATGGTAAAATCCTATTTGACCTCCGAAGGCATTGCCGCTATTGAACAACAGGGGAAATATGTTTTGGATGTAGAGGGGGAGCTCACAACACCACTAGTCAGAGGTAAAGAATGTGCCTATGTTACTCAAGATGAAGACGGCACTTATCTTTGTGGTATTGAACAAGCTTATAACGCTGGGAAAATAGCTTGGCAAAAGCCAATTTCTTGTCATTTATATCCGATTCGGGTTAAAGACTATGTCGAATTCCAGGCTGTAAATTATAACCGATGGGATATTTGTAGCAGTGCTTGCGAATTGGGACGTCAATTGCAAGTGCCGTTGTATCAATTTTTAAAAGAACCTTTGATTAGAAAATTCGGGGAAGATTGGTATGGCGAAATAGAAATAATTGCAAAAGAATATTTTAAAAAAAATATGTGAAGTTGAATTTTATCAAATTAAATTCAAAAAAGCTTTGTCCGATTTGAAATTGTGATTTTTTTTAATTATTTAAGCTTAACTTTGCACAGAATATAAATTTATAAATCGAATATTACAATGATGACAATTAAACGCTTAATTTTAGTACTATTAGTATGGTTTAGTTTTGCAGGTTGGGCGCAAGACTTTAAATACAAAACAGCAGCACAAGAAAAAAATGCCAATTTTTATGATATTGTAACCCAACAAAGGCAATATTTTAAAAACTTAAAAAATTCAGGGCATTGGACGCAAAAAAACCAAAAAGCTTATAAACAATTTGAGCGATGGGCTTATATTTGGAAAGATCGTGTTAATACGGACGGTAGTTTCCCTACAACGCGACAAATGCCTGATAAGCGGTCTTTTGCAAACTTATTATTGCATAAACCAGTTGCCAGACAAGCCGAAGATTTTTCCAATAATACTTGGCAAGTAGTCGGTCCTACTCATAATGTCAATCAAAATGGATATGATGCTTATCCCGGTATGGGACGGGTCAATGTGATTGCGCCGGCCCCTTCCAATGAACAAATAATGTATGCCGGTGCAGCTGCCGGAGGTGTTTGGAAAACAACTAACGGCGGCAATACTTGGACACCTGTTGGTGATAGTTTTGCCGGTATGGGGGTTACAGATATTTTAGTGGATCCTAATAATGCCAATAAAGTTTATGTGGCTACCGGTGATGAAGATGGTATGCAAATCTCTACAATCGGTATTTTTAGGACGACTGACGGTGGTGCCAATTGGACCCCAACCGGTTT
>WGDF01000240.1 GCA_015493405.1 Flavobacteriaceae bacterium | reverse complement strand
TTGGAATAATAAATCAAGTCGTTAAAATCAATTTCGGGAATTTGCAAATGTGCCCAATGTGGTTGTTCCATTTGCAACCAAGCACGGTAGGCTTTTAAGCGAAATTCCAGAACCCATTCGGGTTCGTTTCTTGCTGCCGAAATTCTTCGGATAATAGCTTCATTCAATCCCTTTGGGAACTGTTCCATTTCAATATCCGAACTAAAACCATATTTGTATTCCTGCTCGGTAACTTCTTTCAGGACTTTATCTTGATGTTCTTCTTTTGTAGGCATCTTTTTTTCTTTTATCAAAGGCCAAAGTATGATAAATTATATCATGGCCTCTGTATTTTTTGATACACAAAAATACAAAAGATTTCGTTATTTAGAACAATTTTAAATAAAAAATTTTGATAAGATTATCGGATAAACTTATAGGCAAAATTATCGACTAAAACTCCAAAAGCCTTTACTGCGCCACCAGCGCAATTTAAACAACATAGAAGCTTTTTCCCATTGGGTTGTAAAGATATAGTAGATAGATAAAATTGCAGCAGCAAACCATTTTGCCAAGTCCATCCAAAGGGCATATAAATACCACCAAATATTTTTATTTTTATAAATATCTCGTAGGGTTTTACCGGTTTCTATAGCTTTGTCTTTGACATAACTTTTATTGATTTTTTCTTGTGGAATAAAATGCCAAACCACTAAATCGTGAAAATAATAAACGGGATAGCCTTCCTTACGGATACGGTTGAATAAGTCGCGTTCAAAACTTCCGGGTGGGATTGTTTTTTTATCAGCCATAAGTTCTGTGTTAAAGGCGCCGACTTTATCAAAAACAACTTTAGAAACCAACATATTGGTAGCAAATGGATATTTATTTTTAGGAAATTGACTTCTTTCTCTCAAATTAATTTCTGCAAAATAAGGCATGACATATTTATTAATCCAAGCAGGTTTTTGATATTCAAAGACCGGGGCAACTTTACCGCCACCCGCAATATGATCTAAATTTTCAGAAAAATCCTTTTCAAGTGTGGCAAAGTAATCTTGATGAAAAGTGGTGTCATCATCGACAAAAATCAATAATTTCCCTTGTGCTTTTTCAATGCCTTTATTCCAAGCATATTGTTCGCCCTGTTGAGTTTCTTTAAAGTATTTAATGTCAAAATCAGGATGCGCTGCGGTAAAATCCTGAATGAGTTGTGAAACATTATTTTCAGAATTATTATCTATGATCAAAATCTCAAAAAAATCATGATTAAATTGTTGCACAATTAGACTGTTTAACAATTCTTCTAACAATTTAGGGCGATTATAAGTCGGTATGATGAAGCTGAATTTTTTCAAAATTCGGATTTAATTATGGGGCAAAGATACGTTTTTGTTTTTTTGTTGCCAATGATAAAAAACAGCTGCAAATGTTAAAATAATAAATAAAACAAAGGACCATAAACTGATTTGCCCCCCCTTTTGAATGACATCAGGTTTGAATTCGAAAACAATATTATGTTTACCGGCAGGAATTTTTAATCCGCGCAGGCTGTAATCGACCTTATAAATTTTGGCAGGATGTCCATCTATGGTGGCATGCCAGCCGTTTTTATAATAATTTTCAGAAAATACAGCAAAGCCGGCTTTAGTATTCTGACTTTGGTATTGTAATTTTTCAGGATGATAAGAGGTCAATTTGATAACAGACAAAGAATCTTTATAGGGTTTGAATTGTAATTCAGCATGGTATTTTTTATTCAATACAGCTGTTTTTTTGGTGTTAATTTGTTTTAAGGCCAAAATTTCGGCGTTTTCATCCGGCACAAAATCAAGCGTTTTAACAAACCAAGCATTGCCATTGACTTGATCATTGACTTGTATGCCGGATTGTCCCTTTTTTCCCGGAATGATAAGATATTTCACATTATACATATTTAACACTGACGGCGTTATTTGTTTGGTCAAATAAAAATCAAAAATGTCTTGAATACGCCGGGGCTTGGCAGCGTGGTACCCGCCCAATTGCTTATGAAAATAGGAGGTTAATCCATCAGTCAGCGGATTGCGTGTGAAATTGACTACCCGATAGTAGGATGTATCCTTTAAGATTTCTTTATCTATTGGAGAAGGCGTAAAAATACGATTCAACATTTGATCATTGACGAAACTATTATCATTGACATAACGCTTGTCAACCCCTGATAAGTCTAATAAAATCAATAGGGCGATTAGAGGAACAGCTGTTTTGTAGTTTATTTTTTGTTTGATTGACAAATATAAAATACCGGCCGTAGCCACAACAAATAATAGGGAACGCAAACTATCATTGACTAACATTGCTTTGCGATCGGCAATCAAGGCATCAAGCAAACCGTATTTGGCATAGTAACTGTCCATAGGACTTTCAAATGTGAAAAAGCTACTGCCCATTAAAATAAAAATAAGTAATAAACCACCCAAACTACCCAGGGCTATATAGAGTTTCTTTTGTTGTTCTTTAGGAGGTAAATCGGTCTTGAAAAAACTATAAATGCCTAATACGGCTAAAACCGGGACCAAAAATTCAATTAAAACTTGGATAGATGATACGGCTCTGAATTTATCGTAGAGCGGCACATATTTGATAAAAAAATCGGTAAGAAAATCCAAATTTTTTCCCCAAGACAACAGCAAAGCCAATACAATACTTGCCAGCAGCCATTTTTTGTGAGGCCCTTTATAAAATAATAAGCCTATAAAAGCTAAAAAGATGATCGCAGCACCGATATATGCCGGTGCCGCTACAATAGGCTGTTTACCCCAATAGGTGCTGACTTGTGACACAAAATTCTTGGCAGTTCCGGCGTCTGTTTTATCGATGAGCGCTTTATATAAATGCGAATCGGTGCCTAGGTTTTCACTATTGCTTCCCCCCATAAATCGGGGAACTAATAAGTTGAAAGTTTCGGCAATGCCATAGCTGTATTCGGTGATATAATCTTTTGACAAGCCTTCTTTGCGTTCTTTTTTCGGACTGCCATCGGGATTGATGCTCAAGATACTTTTACCGCGGATGCTGTGTTGCACATATTCTTGTGCCGGTAAAATATTGGTGGCATTCATCCCCAGTGCCAATAAAGCGGCGACTAATAAGATACCGAGCTCCTTTCCAAATGTCTTGATTTTGTGCGTTTTATAACGGTCAATTAAGAAAAACAAGCCCAAAAACAAGACGACAAACATCAAATAATACGTCATTTGGTAATGCTTGGTGTTGAGTTCCAAGGAAACGGCTAAGGTGGTTACAATAAAACCTAAAAGATATTTTTTGCGTTCAAAAACCAACAAAATACCTGCTAATACCAAGGGAAAATAGGCGATGGCACGCACTTTTGCCAAGTGTCCCACCCCGATAATAATGATATAATAGGTGGAAAAACCAAATGCCAAACTGCCGGCAATGGCGAGTTTCCAGTCGATTTTCATCACCAACATTAAGATGTAAAAAGTGATGAAGTACAAAAACAGAAAATTTGCCGGACGGGGCAAAAAATTCAATAGTTTGTTGAGTTGCAATGTATAATCATTGGGAAAAGATGCGCCTAGCAGATAGGTTGGCATCCCGCCAAAATCGGCATTCGTCCAATAGATTTCTTTACCATCTTTTTGCTTATACACTTCGCGTTCGTGTTCCATCCCTTTGGATTGCACAATATCGCTCTGATTCAATACTTTACCTTGCAATATGGGGCTGAAGTATAC
>WGDF01000239.1 GCA_015493405.1 Flavobacteriaceae bacterium | reverse complement strand
TGTTGGGGTTTTAGAGTAACCTCTTTTACTTTTTGTCCGGTTAAGTTGTAAAATGCAACGTTTGCACGAAATTTGCTGACAATATTGACCAAATGAAAGCCTGTAGAAATAACCAATTCATTTTTATTAAAACTATTGATAGCTTGCGCATTGGGATCATAGCGATAGGTGAAATTGGTTACTCCCAATACCGAATTATTATTGGCATTATAGACTGTCAATTTTAAAACATAATCTTTGGGATAGGTCGTGAAATTAGGATTAGCATCGGTATGTGTAAAATCAATATCTTCACTACCAGAAGAAACACCGGGTTGCAAATAATTGGTGTTGTTGACGTTACTATCATAAGTACTATTATTGTCCATATGAGGATAACAAAGTCCACCACCGTTAAATCCGAAACAAAACGTCAATTCAGTTCCGTCGGTATGGACAATATTTATCACTTCCAAAGTGGCTTTTTCGGGCACAGTGCTGTTATTAGTAAAAATAACATGGGTTGTAAAGCCACTGGTATTAACCGTAATGACATCGCCGTCACTGATGGTATTACCGGTATCTTCATTGAGTAATGTGTAGTTTTGTGCTGACATCATTAAACTCAAAAAAGTAAATGAAAAGAATAAGAATTTCTTCATAATGTTTATCATTTTGTTATTACTATTTTTCTAACGGCTACTTTATCATTTTTAATAAATTTAGCTAAATAAACGCCATTAGATAAATATAATTGTATTGTTTCATTTTGTGTCAAATCTTTTTGTTGATAGACCAGACTACCGTTTACATTAAAGATTTTTAATTGCATATCCTTAGCATTATCAACAAAAATCGTACCTGTAGTCGGGTTAGGATAAATTTTCAAATCTTGAAAAACGACATCTTCAACGGTATTGGTGGCGTCAATACTAAAAGATTTTTTGATTTGTGCGCCGAAATCGCCGTTCCCTTGCAGAACTATAGTTCCGTCAGCTTGTGCCATTTTGTATGAGCCGTTACCATAACTGCAACACATACCGTCTCCATAAGAATCCAACACATAAAATTTATAACATCCGGAAGTGTCAATGGTTACATTATGTGTATGGGTCTGCGTACCGTTTGCATTTAAGTCGGAATAAGGTCCTCCGTTAGCCATAATATTATTCGATTCATCAGTAATGACCCAAGTGGTTTCAGAACCATATCTATCTTGTACAATAGTTACAACGTAATCAGTACCTTGTCCTTCATTAGTTGTTTCACTAAAATTAATAGTTTGATTATCATCGGTAGTGTTTTCGTCGGAATTGTTGCCATTAACTGAAGTGATACTAACCGATAAAGTATTGCTCGGCTCAACCGTAAAACTGAAATCAGGTAAATCAATAGTTTGAGTTCCGAGAGAATTAATAGAACCGGTCCATGTATAAGTTTGAGTCGGTCCGTTGTTAACATTGTATTCAAAAGTCAAATCGGTTAAGGCTTGTGAACCGGAATTTGTTATGGTTACTTTTGGTTTTAATTCACTACTACTGCAAATAAAATCTTCTGATGAAACATTAAGAATCCCAGCGTTTAAATTATAAGGAAGTCCGGTGTAACTAATGACACCTTTGTTACCGGTTATAATTTCTTGATGCCCTTCTGCTACAAAACCGACTATTTGTATATTTCCCAATTCTAAATCCACACCATTGATGTCTGCCGGCAAAGTATAAGTATATTGACGTTGCACCAATGTGCCTTGTGTTACAGTTGTAACTTCATCTCCCCATTGTCCGGTTATCAAATGGCGCAACATGTGCATATGGTTATAGTTACCATTTGGTAAAACCTGATCAGGATTAGCACTGGCGCCACTTTGCGGTCCCTCCACATTGTCTTGTAATAATGCTACATTGATAAAATTACTGGTTACAGTAGCATTACCTGTATAGTAAACTTCAACATTTACCGTCATTTGTCTGGTTTGTGTATCAACACTGGCTTCTAAAGCAATATTGCAATAAGATGATTGTGATAATATGGTATTAGCTGCACCTGTCCACTGTCCTCTTCCCAAGGCAGTATGGCTTCCACTAAAAACATGTCTGTTTACAGTTCCTGAAGGGTAACCTGTAAGACCGGATTGAGAAGCCAAAGATGAGCCGAAAGATGTTCTGAAATCCGGTTCGCCTGCTCCCGGACTGGCATAAGAGCCGGTATGAACATTAATCAAAACCACATCATCAGGATGGGCATCTTGTATTTGTTGTGAAATTCTATGGCCTTCAGGACAATAATGACAATGAAATCCTGTAAACTCTTCTAAAACAACATTTTTGTTTTCAGGCGTTTGACTAACAGGCAATTGCGCAAATGTATAATGCAATCCGAAAAACAGGAGTACTAATAAGGTCGTAATTTTTTTCATAAGATTTGTTTTTGTGTATGGATTAAGAGGTAAAAATAAGATTTAATAAACTATTCAGGTTGAAATATTTAAAAAATGTTTAAAAAGAATGATTTTTTACGAAAAATTTATCAATATGGTCATTTTATCATTCATTTTCTAATGCCTGCTTGTAACTTTCAAATTTAGCTTTTTCTTCTTCACTAAGCTGAGGGTAACTGATATGAAGTTTTTTGAGTTCATTCAAAAGGATTTTGGCCACAATCAGACGGGCTGTGGGTTTGTCGTCCGCCGGAATAGCATACCAAGGGGCATAAGATGTAGAAGTTTCATTTAAGACATCTTCATAGGCTTTTTGGTAATCATCCCAATAACCGCGTTCTTTAAGGTCGGCAGCATTAAATTTCCATTGCTTGTCTTCCCGACGGATACGGCGCAGAAAACGATTCTTTTGCTCTTCTTTAGAGAGGTGTAAGAAAAATTTGAACATCTTCATACCATTTTCTACTTGGATGCGTTCAAAATCTCTGATCTGTCTAAAGCGTTTTTGCCAAAATTTATGATTGATATCTTCCAGTTTATTGATGCCGTAAATTTTTTGATTCAAAACCAATTGCGGATGAATACGGGCAATTAATACATCCTCGTAATGCGTGCGATTGTGAATGCCAAATTTTCCCCGTTCGGGCAATGTGATATAATGGCGCCAAATAAAATCATGGGCGTGTTCCAAAGGCGTTGGCTTTTTAAAATCATGCACTTCAATGCCACTGGGGTTGATATCTTTAAAAACTTCACGGATTAAGCTGTCTTTTCCGGCGGTGTCCATGCCTTGTATTCCGATGTAAACCGCAGGAGTACCTCCGGCATAAATTTCCGTTTGAATTTCAGCAATTTTCCGGCGCACCTTTCGGAGTTCATCTTCTATATCCTTCTTGTCAGCGCCCAAATCAAATTTGGTGGGTAAATCATCAATTTTAACTTTTTTACCATGCTTTATTCTAAAGTCTTTAGTTTGAATTTTTTTCATCGGACTAATTTTTTTTTGAGGTTTGATTAGATGGCTTAAAAATAAGAAAAATTTATTTAAACATACCTATAAATTCGTTTCTAAAAATATTGTAATTTTGTTATCTTACTAAGTCGTAAAAATTATGTCCGAAAATAACAAAAAGAATATTGATAAACATTTGTTTGCTACCA
>WGDF01000238.1 GCA_015493405.1 Flavobacteriaceae bacterium | reverse complement strand
CCTGTAAAATCGATATAATCATTTTCTTTGGTATAGGTATAGGCTGATGTTGGAATCCAGTAGTCCTCATGTTCCAAAAAGCCAAAATAATATTGGTATTCGCCTCCAAGAGATAAATTTTTGGTCAATTGATAGGCAGCGGCTAAAAACAAACGGGAGTTGCCGCCGTCTCCTTTAAAAGTATAAGTGCCTAAATCCGTTTTATTATAAACTTGGAAGCCACTGGAATTGATAGGCAATAAGCCCATTCCAAAGCCTATTTTTTTTCCGATGGGAAAAGCCAAGCTGAAGTAAGACATATTATGAGTCGAAAACCATTGGCTTTTATTTTGACTGCTGATATACATAAAGTTATTTGACAGGCCCAAGTTTAAATTTACAAACTTAAGTTGCGTCAGGGAAGCCGGATTGTTAATGTTATAATGAATACTGTCCGTATAGGTTTGAATTCCTCCCATACTCATATTTTCGGCTGTGCCTTTAAATGAAACATCTCCCAAACCAAAAAATGAGTAAGGAGACGGAGAGCCATCTTGAGCTTTAGTTTGTTGTGAGAATAAAATTAAGGCGGCTAAAATGATAAGGTGATGTATCTTCATAAATTATTTATTCAAATTTAAAATAAAATTAATACCTTCTAAGAGAAGGAATTTTGAGCTTACAAATATCTTATTTTTTATGTATCTATCCAAAAGTTTCTCATCTCCACCTGTTAAATAAACTGTTAAAGGTTTAAAATTTAAGTTATATTTAACAATAAAACCCTCAATTTCTTGAGCCAGCCCCCTTATAACACCCGATTGAATGGAAGAAACAGTATCGCTGCCAATAAGATCGACTTGTTTTTCAGTGGGATGCAATAAAGGTAAGGCTGCCGTATAATTATGTAATGATTTGTATCGTAAATTGAGACCGGGGGAGATAGCGCCACCTCTGTAAATATTGTTTTGGTCGATAAAATCGTAGGTTACACAAGTTCCGGCATCTATAATCAATTGGTCGCGATGGCTTTGTTTTAGGACAGCACCGGCAACCAAGCCCAAGCGATCTGCGCCTATAGTATCCGGACTTTGATAGGCTATATCAAATGGTAATTTTAGTTTGTTAGAAAGTAACCAAACTGTAATTTGATGGGTATTTAAGAAATCATTGAGCCCCGGAATAGGTTTTCCAACTTGAGAAATCATAGCATAATCAGGCTTAAATTTTTGGATTAAGGCTTGCAGTTTCTCAAATATGTTTTTTGAATCAGCTTTCAGTAAAGACATCATTTGGTTCTTCTGATTAAATACTGCTAATTTGATGCTGGTATTACCAATATCAATGATTAAATTCATTTTTTATAAATCTTTAAGTATCTTGCAAGTTCAAAAAACGGATTGAAGTATGCAAATAAATGGATTTTCAAAGTTATCAAAAAAAGATAAAATAAATTGGTTGCTTAAGACTTATCTTTATGATGTCCCTGAAGCGGCACAAATTTTGAAGCAATATTGGCATAATGATGTTGCATTGCAAACTTTGCACGATAGTTTTATTGAAAACACGATTTCAAATTTTTATTTGCCCTATGGTATTGCACCTAATTTTTTAATTGATGGCAAAACATATGCCCTGCCTATGGTAACCGAAGAAAGTTCGGTGGTTGCAGCGGCTTCCAAGTCAGCTAAGTTTTGGCAAGATAAAGGCGGTTTTAAAACTCAAGTGATTGATACCATAAAAACAGGACATATTCACTTTATTTACGAAGGAGAAACAGCCGATTTAATCATTTTTTTTAGAGAGCATAGAGCCGAATTATTAGCATCCGTAGCCGATTTGCAAATGAATATGCAAAAACGCGGTGGCGGTATCAAGGATATTAACTTAATTGACCGAACAGATAAATTGGCCCATTATTATCAAATAGAATTCAAATTTGACACGGCAGATGCCATGGGGGCTAATTTTATTAATACGGTTTTAGAAGAAGCGGCCGAAACGCTTGTCAAAGCAGCTGAGGTTCAATTGCCGGCCAAATTAACGATTTTAATGCGGATTTTATCTAATTACACCCCTGATTGCCTAGTTAAAGTCAGCGTGAGTTGTCCTGTTTCAGACTTAGCGCAAGACAGTTTATCCGGTGAAGCTTATGCCCAAAAATTTATACAAGCCGTTGCAGTGGCTAAAGTTGAGCCTTATCGAGCGGTTACGCATAACAAAGGCATCATGAATGGGATTGATGCTGTTGTTTTGGCCACAGGCAATGATTTTAGGGCGGTCGAAGCCAATGCGCATGCTTATGCTGCTAAATCCGGGGTTTATACTTCTTTAAGTGATGCCAAAATTGAAAACGGATATTTTTATTTTTACTTGGAAATCCCTTTAGCTGTTGGCACAGTTGGGGGTATAACCGCTATTCATCCACTGGTAAAATTTTCTTTACAATTGCTTCAAAATCCTTCAGCGACAGATCTGATGCGTCTGATGGCGAGTGCAGGATTGGCTCAAAATTTTGCAGCTCTTAACTCTTTGATTACCGGTGGTATTCAAATCGGTCATATGAAAATGCATCTCAATAATCTTTTAACTTTTTTAAAAGCAACCGAAGCAGAACGACAAAAAGCACAATCCTATTTTTCTGATAAAAAGGTCAGTTTTAAAGATTTGAAAAAATTATTACAAAGAGATTAATATTTTTTATATATTTAACGTTTATATTAACAATAAAACCCGAAGTTATGAAACAAATCTATTTTTTATTCATATTATTGATTACAAATTTAACTTTTGGTCAATTTCAAAAAACAATCATTTCAAATACCAATACATCAGGTGCTTATGGTATTTTAGAAAAAGATATCAATGGTGATGGCATACTTGATTTGATGGGAGCCAGTGCAGCTGACAATACTATTGCTTATTTCATCAATGACGGCAGTGGCAATTTTACGACAACCATAGTGGATAATAATTTAACTGGTGCCAGTTTTGTCGATGCAGCTGATTTTGATGGTGATGGTGATATGGATTTTGTTGCGACCGGTAGTTCAGATTTGGTTTGGTATCTCAATAATAACGGCACTTTTGTTAAAACAGTTATTGCTTCCGGTTTAAATGATCCCAGACAAGTTCGGCTATATGATATAGGCACTTTACTAGATCCGGGAACCCCAGATGGTGATATTGATGTGGGGCTTTTGATCAGTGGTGAGAATACGGCAACTGTTTATATCAATGATGGGAGTAATAATTTTTCGCGCTATAATTTAATTAGTATTGACAGTCCGAAATACCTCCATGGCGGTGATTTTGACGGTGACAGCAGTGCCGACTTTTTAATCTCATCTTATGGAGGTAACGAAGTAGCTTGGTATAAAGTCGGGGGATTTGGTTTGGTTAGAGGCGGCACAGTAGTGTCCAATTTTAACGGGGCATATGGTGTTGAAGGTGGAGATATCGATTTGGATGGCGATGATGATGTCATTGCTACGGCATATCTCGATAACGAAGTAGCTTGGTTTGAAAATACAGATGGAACCGGAACGAATTTTACCAAACATACTATTGATAGCAATTTACCCGGTGCTTCTTATAT
>WGDF01000237.1 GCA_015493405.1 Flavobacteriaceae bacterium | reverse complement strand
CTTAGTAAATAAAGGGGTATTAACCCGAAAAATTCATAGAATTTTTATACGACTAAGTAATACCAACAAATTTGGGTATTTTGTAAACACCCAAATTTGGGGTATTTCTAAGTCGGGGTTTCCCGCTTCCCTCCCCTTTATCCATCGCAGATTCATATAATTCACTGCGTTTTTATATGAATAATGCGGGTTAAAACAAACCAAAAAAAATTATCAAAACAAGGTAGGGTTTTTTACCGGGTCATTCGTCTTATTGGTGAAGTGCTTCAAAAAGCAAATTTTTAAAAAAGATTATTAACATTTAAAATCATACATTATGAAAAATTTAAGTAAACTTTCAACCCTAATCCTTATCGCCATTTTCAGTTTAACAGCTTGCACCAAAAAAGATGATGGCAGTAACAAACAAGACACCGCCTTAGATGTAACCGCCAAAAAAGTGATGGACAATATGCACACAACCATGAGCCAAATCAGCCAACCCGATGCGCAAAGTTTAGATCGCAATCTGGTTCAAAATTTCGGATTTACCTTTATGTATCCCATAACTTTGACTTACAACAATGACGTAACGGTAACCGTCAACAGTTCATCTCAATTGCTTGATATCGTAAACGGCATTACAGAAATCTCATATATCAAAGCCATTAATTACCCCTTCAATATTGATGATCAAACCGCTTCACGTAGCTCATCTTCTATCAACAGTGAAGCCGATTTACGAACAACAATTGATAGCCATGATAGCGATGGTGATGGTGTCCCCAACTATGCCGATACCGACGATGACAACGACTCAGTTGCCGACAATCAAGAAGATGTCAATCATGACGGTGATGTAACCAATGACGATTCCGATAACGATGGCGTAGCCAATGTCAACGATACCGATGATGATGGCGACGGCGTGCCTACTGCCGATGAAACTTACGGCTCATCAAATGATGTATCCAATACCGATTCCGACAACGACGGCACCCCCAATTACCTAGATACCGACTCAGATAATGATGGCGTAAGCGACGGACAAGACAATGATGCCAATGGTGACGGCAATGTTGATGACAATGGTGGCAATGATGATAATAATGGTGGAAACGATAATAATGGCGGTGGTAATGACGATAATGGCGGCAATGATAATGATAATGACGGTGGCAATTAATACCTAACTAAAAGTGTGTTGTTTAGTGTTCATAAATGTCAGGTTTGGGGTGTTATGCCCCGGACTTGACTTTTGAAACTAATACGGGACGCTTGAAACAAAAAGTACATTATTAACGTTAAAGTAATAAGTGGTAACAAATAAATATGGATTTAAGTAAGCAACCGAAAAAATCTTATACGATAATGTCAGCCGGCGAGCTTATCATTTTATTAAACCCCGTAGGGTGAAATTATTATAAATGTAATCGCTTTCAAAACAACATTAAGCTAAACATTTCATATAAATTAATCATTTCAACAAAAATACATATCATGAAAAATTTAATTCTAATAATCGCTTTCTCTATAACCGGCGCTATGTCGGCTCAAAATTGGCTTACCGATTTTAACCAAGCCAAAAAAACAGCACAAACCGAACACAAACCTATTTTCTTGGTTTTTGAAGGTTCAGACTGGTGCGCCCCTTGCAAAAAATTGGAACGCTATATTTTAAGTAGTGAAGATTTTAAAGCTTATGCCAAAGACCATCTCGTTTTGCTTAAAGCCGATTTTCCCAGACGCAAAAAAAATCGCTTGCCGGAAGCCCAACAAAAACACAATGATGCCTTAGCCGCCCAATACAATCCGGAAGGTGTATTTCCTACGGTTATCATTTTAGATGCCCAAGGCAATGTGCTGGGACGCACCGGCTATTTAAGACATAAATCGCCACAATTTTATATCAATTGGATTAAAGAAAAAAGCCATCAACAATGATGAAAAAAATTGGTTATCTATTTGCATTTATCCTTTTTAGTCAGTCTCTACAAGCTCAAAAAGTCTATAAACGGGTGTTGAAACTGATGGGTAGCCGCTATGAAATTGTGGTAGTGGCTGACAATCAAAAACAAGGCAATCAATACATAGATTTAGCCGTCAATGAAATCCGGCGGATAGAAAAAATCATCTCTTCTTGGGATCCTGATTCCGAAACATCAGCCATCAATAGAAATGCCGGTATCAAACCCGTAAAAGTCAGTCGCGAACTGTTCGACTTGATTAAACGTGCCAAAAAAATATCCGAAATAACCGACGGCGCTTTTGATATTTCTTATGCCTCTATGGACAAAATATGGCACTTTGACGGCAGTATGAAACAGATGCCAAGCCCCGAAGCTATTAAAAAATCCGTTGCCAAAGTCGGTTATCATAATATTATCCTTGACCCGAAAAATCAAACGGTCTTTTTAAAATTAAAAGGGATGAAAATCGGGTTTGGTGCTATAGGCAAAGGTTACTCTGCCGATAAAGCCAAAAAATTGCTCATCAGCAAAGGCGTTAAAGCCGGTATTATCAACGCCTCGGGCGATATGAATACTTGGGGCACCCAACCCAACGGACAAAAATGGCAAATCGGGATTACCAACCCGCTGCATAAAAATACGGTTTTTGCTACTTTTCCATTAACAGACGAAGCGGTCGTAACTTCGGGTAATTATGAAAAATATGTCATTTTTAACGGCAAACGCTACACCCACATCATTGACCCGCGCACCGGTTATCCCGCTTCGGGTATTATCAGTGCGACTATTTTTGCCCCCAGTGCAGAACTAGCCGACGCCCTGGCAACTTCTATTTTTGTGATGGGCACCGAAATCGGTATTGATCGAATTAACCAATTGCCCGGGATAGAATGTGTGATTGTTGACGACCAAGATAAAATTCATACCTCAAAAGGTATTCACATCAAAAAATATTTGACTAAAAAATATAAAAATAAAATATATGAAAAAACTATTGATAATTAGCATTTTAGCATCCGGTTTATTCAGCTCTTGCACGGTAGTAAAACCCTATCAGAAAATCAATTTGAATGATCCGGATATGACTTTAAGCCAACGCAAAGACGGTAAATTCGTCTCAACCTTTCACGTTTATCGCGAAGCGGCTTCGGGTGCCAGCGGTGGCAAAACAGGCGGTGGTTGCGGTTGTAACTAACAAGACCTGTTCCGTTTCAAAAACAAAGACCTGATAGGTCTGAATACCAAAAGACCTGTTAGGTTTTGAAAAACCTGATAGTTCTGGAAATAAAACAATAAAAAAAACTAGCAGATTAGCAAGACCTACTAGGTTTCTAAAACCTAGTAGGTCTAAATAAAAAACATTAACAATGAAGTATTTTACCGTAATATTAAGCTTATTCTTTATAAATATTCAAGCCCAACAACTTGATAGTTTATCTGTAAAAAAAACAGCTAAAAAAACACATTACAAAAAACGGATATTAGATGCTACGGAACTGGATATTTTGGGCAGTTATTATACCCAAAAAGGTAATCATGCTGCTGTTACAGGAGGCATAGGAAGTGAAACACTAGATGATACAGCAACCGACATCAGTATAGCCGTGCCGGTAAATGCCGACGATGTTTTTCATTTTGACGGCACTATTTCCTATTATACATCTGCTTCATCCAGTAATCTTAATCCTTTTGATACAGGGGCTTCCA
Source organism: Flavobacteriaceae bacterium (assembly GCA_015493405.1). Taxonomy (GTDB): domain Bacteria; phylum Bacteroidota; class Bacteroidia; order Flavobacteriales; family Flavobacteriaceae; genus WGBX01. Next base: position 575 of record WGDF01000237.1, on the reverse strand, counting down.
ATAACAGGGAAGACAGTGGCGCTTCCGGTTCGGGAGATGACGATGACGAAGGAGATGATGATAGACCTTCAAATGCATCCGCAAATAACAAAAAACTTGTAGGCTCGCCTTGGATAGTTTCATCAGGCGCTTCTAGAAAAGATGTCTGGTTAAATGGTAATTTTTCATACGAGCATTCATCAGACGACCGTAATACCATCAGTAACGGACATATCAGTGTGTCACACGAATTTGACTACCGGTCATTTGGCTTTGGTGGGAGTATTGTCAAGCTTTTTAATCAAAAAAATACACAATTGAGTTTGTCAACCAATATTTTCTTGGATACTTGGAATCCCCGCTACCCTACTGAAATTCATATATTTAAAAAAACAGGCGGTAGATTGTACCAAGATTTTTTCAGTGGTGTCAAAATTTTTGACCAGTACGGCCAAGCAACTAACAAACTAGGGCCCAATACTTGGCATCCCAAAACAACCGATTTAGTGGATAATAATGCCCGTAATTCTTATTCGGCAGGGATCTCGTTTTCACAAATTCTATCCAAAAACTTGCAAATTTCAATTTTTGGCGAT
>WGDF01000236.1 GCA_015493405.1 Flavobacteriaceae bacterium | reverse complement strand
GTATTAACAGATAAGTTGTTAAAATTCAAAATTTCTTTACCTGTCAAATCATAAACAGAGATGTTTTTTAATGCAGTACCATCAGTATTTACTTTGACGAAATTACTTGCGGGATTGGGATAAACAGTTAAACCGTTTATTGTTTCATCGGCTATAGATACCGCAGCTTTATTATACTTAAAAACACCTTGAGTTTGAGCACTATTAGAGTCATTAGGGTCATTTATATGCGAAAAACCGCCACTCAAACCAAAATTTTCATCCCTAAATGCAACGGAAAGATGTTGGATACTACTATTCGGCTGTAAAACTTCCCAAGGACCGCCATCAAAATTGTAATAAATCATTTTAGTCCAATTTTGTCCACCGTCAGTACTGATTGCCGCACCATAAACCGGTAGGGTGTAATCAGATTCAGTTATGATTAGGGTATTAGCAGTACCGGGGATGAAACTGATATCGCCGCCAAAGAACGGATTAGGATTATTAGGGTCACTTCCTACCCAATCATAATTCGGGGTCATTTGCGTCCAAGAGGCGCCACCATCAGTTGAGTGATATAATTCACCGTTCCCTCTGGAAATCCAACCTTCGTTATCATCTTTAAAAGTGACGCTGCCATTATCGTTAGCACCACCGAAATCTGTCAAAGGTGTTTGAAAAGCGGTCCAAGTATGACCATTATCAGTGGAACGGAACAAACGTCCTTTGTTTGTTGTAAACCATACGGTTGAACCGTTAGGCGTATAAGCTATCCCATGAACATAACCGAATTCTCCTGAAAGCGGGTTGTCAATATTAGCGCCGGAAATCGGGGTCCAAGTAGCACCGGCATCCGTCGTAGCATACATTTCAAATTCACCATTGATAGGGTCCCCTTGACAAAAACCGTTGTTTTCATCATAAAAATAAACCAAATTGCAAAAAGAATTTGCATTAGAGTACATACTATTAGAAGAAGATTTAGTCCAAGATGCACCGGCATCGGTGGTTTTCCAAACGCCACCATTACCAAAACTACGTTTGTAACCGGCAACATAAGCAGTAGTGGCATTTGTAGGGTAAACCATAGAAATACCAAGATTGACAACACCGGGCAATGAAAGAGGGTCATAGGCTGTCCAAGTTTGACCTCCGTTTGAGGTATAGGCAATTGCCGAAATCTTATCATCATTTGCCGATCCATCATAAGCGATACTCCATGCGACATTTTCGGTAGTTGAATTCAATATACCAAAAGCTGAGATACCTCTGGATTCAGTTTGATAACCGGAATGGTAAACTTCCCAACCGGGAGACATTTGAGCGAAAGTGTTAAAGCCTAAAAAAGCAGCTAAAACAAAAAGTAATGATTTTTTCATATTATTTACGTTTTTTAAATTAATTTAAGTGTAAAAATAAATAAAAAAATCAAACTAATGATGTATATTAATTAATATTTAGCTCTTTTTAGTAAAAAATCATTTTTTAAAGCTTTTTTTTTGATTATTAATAAATTTTATTGTCAATTAAGGTAATAAATTTAAATCAATAAATAATAAAGGTATAATTTTTGTAAATTTGTAGACTACAAAAAATTAAAATTATGTTAAAAAAATTATTTTTACTGAATTTTCTTATGTTTACCTCATTTCTTTTTGCGCAAAATCAAAAGGAGAGAAATAAGATTATTAATCATACCAATTATAAATATTTACAAAAACTGAACCAATCATTTAGTAGTGCTAATACCAAAGCAAAAAAGGAGGCGGAACAAAAAGCCAAAGAAATGGGTTGGCCGATTAAAGGAAGTCAACATGGTCAAGGTTTTGAATTAATAAGGTTAACACCGGATGGTAAACCGGTTTATTTCCAGACTTACAATTACTATGCGGCCAAAACAATCAATACAGATAAGCTATATAATAATGGCGGTTTAGGTCTTGACATTCAAGGTCAAAACATGATTGTTGGTATTTGGGATGGTGGTGCTGTTAGAAGCACGCATAATTTTTTAATCGGGCGGGTTACCCAAAGAGATGGTGCTGTTTTTAGTGGTCCCAATGACTTAAACCGGCATGCGACTCATGTTACCGGAACTATGATAGCTAATGGTGTTTTAAGATATCGAGGAATGGCTTTTAATGCCTCTTGTTGGGCGCATGACTGGTATAATGACACCGGGGAAATGGCTGCTCGTGCTTCAGAAGGGCTTTTAGTATCGAATCATTCTTACGGCATGCAGACTTTCAATTACTATGGTCAACGACTCATTGATATATATTGGTTCGGCAAATATTCTAGCGAAGCTCGCGATTGGGATGAAATTATGTTTAATGCACCCTATTATTTAGCAGTTGATGCTGCCGGTAACGATAGACAATATGCTTTTAATGGTTCTAATAAAGGTGGATATGATATGTTAACAGGGCATGCCACCAATAAAAACGGTATCACTGTTGGGGCTGTCCGAAGGGTTTCTAATTATAATGGCCCTAATAGTGTTACGATGAGTAATTTTAGCAATTGGGGGCCAACCGACGATGGTCGGATAAAACCTGATATCTGTGGACAAGGGGTTGCTGTGGCTTCTTGTATATCAGACTCCGACTCAGCGACAGACACCTATGACGGAACCTCTATGGCCTCTCCAACCATAACCGGTAGTTTAATTTTGTTACAGCAACTCTATCATGAAACTTACGGTAATTTTATTCGCTCGGCTACCTTAAAGGGTTTGGCTTTACATACTGCCCGTGAAGCAGGCAATTATGCCGGACCGGATTATGCTTTCGGTTGGGGATTAATGAATACAGCAGCAGCGGCTGAAACAATCGTCAATAACGGCTTAACATCCGGAATTAAAGAAATTACTTTACATCAAGGCGAAACTTATAGTTTCACAGTCAATGCAAATGGAACGGAACCTTTAATGGCAAGTATCAGTTGGACCGATCCTGCTGGTCATGTTGTTACCGGAACCGCTGCTGATTTACTTGATAACCCAACAGCGGCATTAGTCAATGATTTGGATGTTCGCATCACTAAAAACGGTACAACATATTACCCTTGGAAACTCAATCCAGCCAATCCGAGTGCCGCTGCAACCACAGGAGACAATACTGCTGATAATTTTGAAAAAATACAAGTCAATAATGCTTCTGGAACTTATACCATAACAGTTTCTCATAAAGGAAATTTGAAATTCAATAAGCAAGATGTGTCTATTATAGTAACAGGTATTAATAATCCATTTGCTATTAATGCCACAGATGGCGAAAGTCGTAATATTTGTTCGAATAATACGGCTTCAACGTCTTTTGATTTACGATATACCCAATCCGGTTCATTAAGTAACCCTACTAATTTTTCTTTAAACGGACTCCCTGCTGGAGCTTCCGCTACTTTTTCGCCTATAAGTTTATCCGAAAATGGTAACTTTACATTGCAAATTTCCGGATTGGATAATGTTGCTGCCGGTATATATAATTTAGAAGTGGTCGGCACCAATGGTAGTCAGCAGATTATCAAGGAATTACAATTGCATGTTTTGAAAGACAATTTTACTCCGCAAAATTTGATTGCGCCGGCAAATGGAGCAGTTGATTTAAGTAAGCCCTTTAGTCTAGAATGGGAAGCTCACCCCAATGCCCAACAATACCAATTGCAAATAGCTGTCAATGCAACATTTGATAATATCGTTTTGGACGAAACTGTAAAAAATCCATCCTTTTTGATCAAAGAACATACATACGGGATATCAGATGGAGGCACTTATTACTGGCGTGTAAAGCCTTTAAATGATTGTGCATCAGGCGACTTTTCAGCTATGAGAAGTTTTTCAACGCTTCAGGTGAGCTGTAACCAGAGTTTTAATACAACAGCAGTATCCATTCCGACCACTGCATCGACTACACCTTATGAATCGCAGATATACTATGCGCAAAACAGTACTATCAGCAATGTTAAAGCTTATGTTGATATTACACATACCAATATCTCAGATTTAGAGATAAAATTAGTCAGTCCGCAAGGCACAGAAGTTATTTTAAATCAATCGGGAACCTGTAACGGTAATTATCAAAATATTCAAGTTGTTTATGATGATCATTCTGAAAATTTCTTGGAATGCAAGCCGACGCCTCCTGCTATTAGAGACGATGTTAAACCATTTGAAACTATGAGTGCATTTAATGGAGAAAATGCTCAGGGTAATTGGACTTTAAAAGTATTTGATCCGGTTGCTGGAAACGGAGGTTCCCTAAATATGTGGGCATTGGAAATTTGTGAAGAAATTTTAGGTGTTTATAATCAAACTTTCGAATTATTTAAAGTATGGCCTAATCCTTCTACTGGACAAATCAATATACAATTAAGTGCCGATAAACACATCAATTTACGATTACTTGATCTGTCCGGACGAGAGGTATTTCATCGAATTTATAACAATTATGGTAACAGCTTTACTAAAAATGTTATTTTAGGACACTTAAAAAAAGGGGTATATCTTTTGCAAGTTAATAGTAATAACAAATCGGGAGTTAAAAGAATTGTGATTAAATAAGATTTCTCTATTTTTGTTGATAAAAGAGTGATGACGATAAGTTATTGCTCTTTTTTGGCTTAATAGACAAAAAGTAGGCTAAAATCTTCCGAATGCATTGTTTTTATTAGTTTTGACACAAATCAAAGCTTATGAATAAAAAAAATGTGTTTTTTGTAATAGTTCAATTACAAAGAAAAATGGATTAAAAGGTAGCAAACAATTGTATAAATGTTATGCGTGCAGTAAACAATTTGTAAGTGGATATAGGATAAGTCCAAAGATTATTTGGGATGAATACACCAAAGGTAAACAAACCTATGAACAACTTGCTAAAAAATATCATTGTTCCAAGCGAACAATTCAAAGAAAAATAGATCAATACAAGATTATTATCCCGAAGAAATTACCACGCAAAGTTATAGTTCTGATGGACACAACTTATTTTGGCAGAACCTTCGGTATAATGCTTTAAGACCGTTGCAAGGCAAAAAATGAAAAAAATAAAAAAAATCAATTTAAACATTTGGTTATCAATTATATAAGTCGTATATTTACTGTATGAAAATGTAAAATCAACCTACATTAGCCGATTCAATTTGTGATTTGAGAACAAGAAAGATAAAGAAAACCTTTTTTGACCAAATTAACACACTAATTGACTGGAAACCTATCCAAGATTTGATAGATAAAGATTATAAAAAGGGCAAAAGTGCCGTAGGCAAACCTTCATATGATGGTTTACTATTATTTAAAATGCTCCTTTTGCAAACTTGGTATGGTTTAAGTGATTACGAAATAGAAGATAGATTAAATGACAGTATTTCATTTAGTTATTTTTGTGGGATGAGTATTGATCAAGTAGCACCAGACCATAGCACATTAAGCCGTTTCAGAACAGCTTTAACTAAAACACAAACTTTCGAAAAACTATTTGCTGCAATTAATGCACAGCTTGAAGCACATCAAATCATTGTGAAGAAAGGATTAATTGTAGATGCTAGTGTTGTAAACACTCCTTTAAAACCAAAGGGAAAAACCAATTACACAGTAACCGAAGATCGTGGTGAAGAGGTTCAAGTGAAAAAAGAATATTCCGATAGTGTTGATACAGAAGCTACTTGGGTTAAAAAAAGAGGGAAGTTGCATTTTGGGTACAAGAAACATCACGTTACAGATGAAGAAGGACTCGTACTTGGTGTTGCAACTACAACAGCTAGTAAGAATGAGATATCAAATTTAGACGAAGTATTAGAGACTATCAATGTAGAATTATCAAAAAATATTCCATTAAAAGCAGACAAAGGTTATCAATCAAAGAAAAATGCAGAAATACTTGAAAAGAGGAAACTAAAAAATCACATATTAAAGAAAGCTAAAAGAAATAAGCCATTAACACAATGGGAAAAAAAATTCAACAAAATCATAAGCAAAACCAGATATAAAGTTGAAAGAACTTTTGGTAGTATTAAAAGATGGTTTAATGGATCAGTAGCCAGATATAGAGGTATTAAAAAAATGCATACCCAAAATTTAATGGAAGCAATGAGTTATAATT
>WGDF01000235.1 GCA_015493405.1 Flavobacteriaceae bacterium | reverse complement strand
TAGCTTACTTCCTGGAGATTTTATATCTTTGCTCCAACAGTATTAATTCCTTGAATGAAAACCATAGAAAAAATAAAAGCGCCTATCATTAATGAAATGGATATTTTTGAAAAAAAATTCCGTAAATCAATGAAAACAAAAGTGGTGTTGCTAAATCGCATCACTGCTTTTATCGCCTCCCGAAAAGGGAAACAGATGCGACCAATGTTTATTTTTTTAACCGCCAAAATGCTCAAACAAGAAGTGACGGATCGCACCTACCGCGGCGCTAGTGTGGTAGAATTAATTCACACGGCAACCCTGGTCCACGATGATGTGGTTGATGAAAGTGATTACCGTCGTGGTTTTTTCTCCGTAAATGCCTTATGGAAAAACAAAATTGCTGTTTTAGTCGGTGATTTTTTGCTTTCTCGCGGCTTATTGCTCTCTATCGATCATGGCGACTTTGACTTGTTACGAATTATTTCCGTGGCCGTCAAAGAAATGAGCGAAGGTGAACTCTTGCAGATAGAAAAAGCCCGAAAATTGGACATTACAGAGGATGTTTACTATGAAATTATCCGCCAAAAAACAGCCACGCTTATAGCTGCTTGCACTGCTATGGGAGCTGCCTCGGTAGAAAGTAATGCCGACACAGTAAAAGAATTGCACCGTTTTGGAGAATTGGTCGGAATGGCTTTTCAAATTAAGGATGATTTGTTTGACTATTCCGACGGCGCCATCGGTAAACCAACCGGCATAGATATCAAAGAACAAAAAATGACGCTACCATTGATTTATACTTTGAATACCGTAGATACCAAAACCAAAAAATGGATTATAAATACCGTTAAAAAACACCATAAAAACAAAAAGAAAGTCCGTGAATTGATTGCTTTTGTAAAAAAACACGGTGGTATTGAATATACCATTAAAAAGATGAAAGCATACCAACAAGAAGCTTTGAAAATCCTAGATAAATACCCTGATAACGCAGCTAAGGAAAGCCTGAAATTAATGGTCAATTATGTCATTGAACGTAAGAAATAATAAAATTTAGTCTCAAAATTGACCTGAAATCTTAAAAATTATTCTTTTAAGGTTTATCAAACTCATAATCGGAGCCAAAATGATCAAACGTGAAACCATAGAAAAAATATTTGACACTGCGAGAGTCGAAGAAGTCATAGGAGACTTCGTCAATCTGAAACGTGCCGGCAGCAACCTCAAAGGTTACAGTCCTTTCAATGATGAAAAAAGCCCTTCGTTTATGGTCTCGCCATCCAAACAAATATGGAAAGATTTTAGTTCGGGCAAGGGAGGCAATGTCATTTCTTTTTTGATGGAACACGAACGGATGACCTATCCTGAAGCCTTACGCTGGCTGGCCAAACGTTACAATATTGAAATAGAAGAAACCGAACAAACTGAAGAAGAACGCCAACAACAAACTGAGCGGGAGGCAATGTTTGTCGTTCTGGAATTTGCCAAAAATTGGTATAAAGCCCAATTATTTGAGACTGAGTTGGGCAAATCTGCCGGATTGAGTTATTTCAAACAACGTGGGTTTCGTCAAGAAACCCTTCAAACCTTTGAAACCGGTTTTTCATCAAATCAATATGACGCTCTGACACAAGCTGCTTTGAACAAAGGTTTTAAAAAGGAATTTTTGATTAAAACCGGCTTAACTTTAGAACGCAACGACCGGCTTATCGATCGTTTTCGCGGCCGGATTATGTTTCCCATTCAAAGTATGAGTGGCCGTGTATTGGGATTTGGCGGCCGTATTTTGGATAGCAGTCTGAAAACTGCCAAATATATCAATTCGCCTGAAAATGAAGTCTATCACAAAAGTAAAATTTTATATGGCATCAATCAAGCCAAACAAGCTATCGTCAAGGAAGATCAATGTATTCTGGTAGAAGGCTATACCGATGTTATGGCTTTTTATCAAGCCGGTATAAAAAACACAGTCGCCTCCTCGGGCACAGCATTAACAATTGAACAAATTCAACTTGTCAAAAGATTAACCAAAAATATTTTGGTCATATTTGACGGCGATCGCGCAGGCATTAAAGCGGCTTTAAGAGGTATTGATATGATTTTGGAACAAGGCCTCAATGTTAAGGTTTTACTCTTGCCCGACGGCGAAGATCCCGACAGTTTCAGCAAAAAAGTATCCACCGAAGATTTAATTTTATTTCTCGCGGACCATACGCAAGATTTTATCAACTTTAAGGCGGCACTCTTGCAAGAAGATGCTCTGAATGATCCCATTAAAAAAGGTGAATTGATCAGAAGTATTATTGAAAGCATTGCCAAAATACCCAATAGCATTCAACAAGAAATCTACATCAAGGAAGTTGCCAGAATTATGGATATTTCCGAAAAAGCTTTGTTTAAAGAATTGGCTATTGTCTTAAAAGGACTGAACCGCCGGTTGGAAAAAGATAATCTAAGAAAAAAGCAAAAAGAAACCCTAAAACCGGTCTCTCCGGAAAAACAAGCACAACCCAAGTATAATAAACGGGAAATCTTGGAACGTGAGATTATTAAATTATTGATTCTAAATGGTCCTACGGAAATAGAAGTGGAAGACTGGGAGATCAAGGATATCCCCGAAGGTAATGCCGAACCGATTATTGAAAAAATTACACGGAAAACCATTATTGCCGACGAAATATATAAGCAATTACAAGAAGATGAATTGGAATTCTCAAACCCGCTTTTTAATCAACTCTACAACAGACTGATTCCCAAAAGCTTAGAACATCAAGATATTGATTTGAAACAACTGATGCCCCAACTCTCTGAAGAAGAAGCGCGTCTCATTTCAGATATTTTAATGGAAGAAGAAAAATATAGCTTAGCCAACTGGGGCGACCGGCAAATCGAGGTCAAAACTAAAGATGCAACACTAGGTTGGCATCTTATGGATGTGCTGCTCAATCTACGCCGTTTATTACTGCTGGAATTGATCAATGAGCAAAAAGAAAATCTGAAAAACGTAGAAACAGACCAAACACGTATCAATATATTTAACGAAATAAAAGACTACCTGTTTTTATTCCGGCTGGTCTCGACCAAATTATTTCGACTGGCTTAATTTTTCAAACTTAAAATAGTTTGCAATTCAGCTAATTTTTTCTTCTTGATTGTGCCAAATTTCATCTGAGGCGAAAAAGGAATCGCTTTCAGTTTGCCACATAGCGTGCAAAGCCATATTTTACCTATTGTTTGTCCTTGCCTATTGTAAAAATTTAAAATATAATCTGATTCCGAAGCCAATATACGAGCTTTTTGCCAATTAAAATTAGCCGGATTATTTAGAAATGCCAACAATCTTTTTTGAGCCTCTGTTGATAGTTTTCTATGACTGAATGCACTTATAAAAGGTATATTTTTAGAGATTCGTATTTCTGAAACAGCTGTTCTCGGAAAATGAAAACGAGAATCCTTAAAATATTTTCGATAACGAGCTTGTGGGTCTTTGATGGTATCCGCATTAAAAACTTGAACTGCTTGCGGATTAGGACATCTAAAAGTAAAATCATAACGCGAAGAAGCATCCCAAACATACAAAGCTAACGCTGATAATAAAACTATGGTAAAAGTTATGAAATATTTCAAGGGCCTTATTCTTTGGCAAAAATCCAAGCGCCGATTTGATGATCTTTAATTGTTTTTAAAACTTGACGTGCTTCCATATCTGAAGAAAAACCTTGGTAAGCAACCAACCATAAGCCATATTTATTTTGGCCTATAATTTGAGCAGGATAACCGGCTCTTTTTAAAGCCGTTTCCTTTTTAACCGCATTAGCTTTATCTCGAAAAGCACCGCTAATCACAAAATATTTAGGCGCCTGAGGCTTACTTATTTTTCCTATAGATTTGACAGAATTTTGGTGTATTTTAACCGGCGGAAAATCTTGTTTTAAGACAAAAGTTGCCTTTTGAAAATGCGGCGCTGCAGGAACCTTATTTTGTTGTCGTAATAAACTGATTCCGGCTGTAAAGAGACCCAATCCAACGACAAATATAGCAGCATAACGCCATATTTTATAATCTTTTTGAACTTTAGTTCGTTTTTTTGAAACCGGTCTGTTTCGCTTTTTATGAGTTTTAACCGGCTCATCAGATTTGGGTTGCTCAAACCTCGAATCAATCGGCTGTTTATGCGCTTGGCCTTCTTGGTCAAAAGGTTTATATATGAAACTGGTCAAACCATAGGCTTCAGCTAAATAATTTTTAGTCGTTAAGGGTAAAAAAATGATTTTTTGATTGGCAACCAAATTAAAAATACCGATTTGTTCCAATTTTAACCGCTTTTGATGCTGTAAAGTTTCTTGCCAATCAGTTACAGAAGATTCTATAAATTCCAAAGCTTCTCGGTAAGAGATTTGTTTAACCTCTCTGATATAATTGGCCAACAAGCCATCATTTTGAGACAATTGAATGTTAAAAGATAAATCTTTATGTGGCGGCGAAAAAATATAGTTTTCATGATCCAAACGGGCATGCTTCTTTCTGCCGATAATGCCACCAAACCCCGGAACAATCACTAAATCATAGCGATATAATAAATCTGAAATATATTTTTCTAAGCTCATAAAATGCTTTTTCGTAAAAACAAATTTAACAAAAAAATTGAGAGGATGAAATATTAAAATCGATTAATTACAAATTTTTAAAAAGATGATAAAAATTAGATTGGAAATCAAACTAATATATTTATTTTTGAACATAATTTTTGATATGAGAACGAATAAAATTTTAATGATTTACACCGGTGGCACTATCGGGATGCGCAAAGATATTCAAACCGGCGCTTTAGTTCCCTTTGATTTTTCCAGATTGATAGATCAAATCCCCGAATTGCAATTAATAGATAAAAAAATAGATACTGTTTCCTTTGAAAATCCCATAGATTCATCAAATATTCAACCCCGGCATTGGCAATTATTGGCCGATATCATTGCCGAAAATTATGACAATTATGATGGCTTCGTCATCTTACATGGCTCAGACACTATGGCTTATACCGCTTCAGCCTTGAGTTTTATGCTCGAAAACCTGTCAAAACCGGTTATTTTAACCGGCTCACAATTGCCCATAGGTGATTTGAGAACCGATGCTAAAGAAAACATTATTACCTCCATACAAATAGCCGGCAGCTATAATGGTGAAAAGCCTATTGTGCCTGAAGTCGGGATTTATTTTGAATTCAAATTATTACGCGGAAACCGAACCGTTAAAGCCAGCTCAGAACATTTCAATGCTTTTGACGCACCAAATTATCTCCCGTTGGCACAATCAGGCGTGGATTTGAAATTTTTTAGAGATCGTATCTTAAACCCTCCTGATGGTATTTTTAATGTGCAAAAAAATTTAGTCGAAAATATTATTGTTTTAAAAATACATCCGGCACTGACTAAAGACTATTTATCATACATTATAAATATACCTAAGCTTAAAGCCATTATTTTAGAGACATACGGGTCGGGAAATGCACCGACAGAACCTTGGTTCATTGACTTACTCCAGTCCGTTGTCACTAAAAAAGGCATACATCTAATTAATATAACCCAATGCCAACGCGGTAGTATCTCGCCTGAAAAATATGAAACCGGTCGAAAATTGATGGCCATCGGCACATTTGACGGTAAAGATATGACCACAGAAGCTGCTTTGACCAAAATGATGTATCTATTAGGTAAAAAACTATCAAAAAAAGCGGTTAAATCGGCTTTTGAAAGACCTATTAGAGGTGAAATGACTATTTAAGCTTTTCAGTATTATTGATGAAAATATAAAAAAGAGAGGTTAAAATTATAAAAAATATAATTTTAGCATTAAAATATACAAAAAGAGAATGATATTTCGTTATAACATAAAGAAAAAAACGAAATTTGGTGTTTCAATGAAAACAAATTATATTTGTGGCGCAGGAGAGATGACCGAGAGGCCGAAGGTGCACGCCTGGAAAGCGTGTGTGCGCCACAAGCGTACCGAGGGTTCGAATCCCTCTCTCTCCGCTTAATTTTAAAGAGATTATTATAAACTGAAATAAAAACAAAAACTATTAAATTAAAATTGATATGAAAAAAGTATTTACTATCCTGGCTATTGTAGGAATGTTATTTTTTGTAACATCGAACATCCAAGCGCAAAATACCCCGGCGCAAACCGAAAAAAAAGTAGAAAAGACCAAAAAATCTGATGCTGTTGCTCAAGACACCAAATCATTTCATCAAGAATTAAAAAGACGTTTTGTGGAAGGTGGCCCTGCTTTTATGGGAATTGTATTATTAACTTTAATTTTAGGTTTAGCAGTGGCTATTGAAAGGATTATTTATTTATCTTTTGCCGATACCAATACCGATAAATTATTAGATGAAGTTGAAACTGCCTTAGATG
>WGDF01000234.1 GCA_015493405.1 Flavobacteriaceae bacterium | reverse complement strand
ATTATAATAGTTTATCTAAATCTTTGGCATAAAGTTGTGGTTTGATTAAAATCGTTCATTGACAATATTAATTCCATTATCCCGGACCCGCAGGCACGTGTTGTGGTTTGATTAAAATCGTTCATTGACAATATTTCTTAGACTTTCTGAACTACAAAGCTTTCGGTTGTGGTTTGATTAAAATCGTTCATTGACAATATTTTTTCTTTTAGCGAAGTTAATGTTAATATGTTGTGGTTTGATTAAAATCGTTCATTGACAATATTAAATAATCAAAGCACTAAACGAGAATAGTGGTTGTGGTTTGATTAAAATCGTTCATTGACAATATTTACATATATAGTAGGATTGACCCGCGACCGGTTGTGGTTTGATTAAAATCGTTCATTGACAATATTAGGGTTTAGATAATGTTGACGCTTCTAGCGGTTGTGGTTTGATTAAAATCGTTCATTGACAATATTAATGTAGGAATGAGTAACGATAATCCCGATGTTGTGGTTTGATTAAAATCGTTCATTGACAATATTTCACTTAATAATAATTGCTTATAACGTTCCGTTGTGGTTTGATTAAAATCGTTCATTGACAATATTACTAATGCCGTGCTTTTGCATCAGTGCTTGTTGTGGTTTGATTAAAATCGTTCATTGACAATATTAAAAAACTGACATTTATCATATTTCCTAAAGTTGTGGTTTGATTAAAATCGTTCATTGACAATATTATTGTAACGTGTCAGAATTTAATGTGTTTGGTTGTGGTTTGATTAAAATCGTTCATTGACAATATTGAAGCGACGAATATAATTCCTGACTCTTCGTTGTGGTTTGATTAAAATCGTTCATTGACAATATTCACAAATGGTTATTGCACAGCGTCTAATAGGTTGTGGTTTGATTAAAATCGTTCATTGACAATATTCAATAGCTTGATGTTTATCTGTTTGGTAGTGTTGTGGTTTGATTAAAATCGTTCATTGACAATATTTCGTAATCAGGACGTATTTCATATCTTTTGGTTGTGGTTTGATTAAAATCGTTCATTGACAATATTTCAAATCCCGGTATTATAAAAATACCCTCTGTTGTGGTTTGATTAAAATCGTTCATTGACAATATTCGGTGCATATATTCCGCTACGCACCATACGTTGTGGTTTGATTAAAATCGTTCATTGACAATATTGCCCTCTCTACCTGTTCCCCGCTACGCTTGGTTGTGGTTTGATTAAAATCGTTCATTGACAATATTTCCGGATAAAATGATTTTGCGCACACTGGCAGTTGTGGTTTGATTAAAATCGTTCATTGACAATATTTTCTCTTGAAAATATTAAGTTTCCTTGTGTGTTGTGGTTTGATTAAAATCGTTCATTGACAATATTAGCACACGTGTTAATTGCTGATATTGAAGTTGTTAAATTAAAATATTGTCGACTAAAAATGCTTCTTTAAGTGCCTGATAAACACTTATTGAAGCATTTTTTTATTGCTAAAACAATTCCAATTGTAATGGTGGCGGTTTAGGCGGTTCCTCCGATTTTCCCCAATAGTTTTTGATAAATGAAAATTGCTTATCGGTAATACGCACTACACTCACTTTCCCCTTAGGCGGGATAAACGAAGCGACCCTTTTTTCGTGGGCATCAGCACTTTCACTGCTGGCACAATGTCGGATATAGACTGAATATTGCATCATATCAAAGCCGTCTTTAAGTAAACGTTTTCTAAAATTGGACGCATTTTTACGGTCGCGTTTGGTTTCGGTCGGTAAATCAAAAAATACAAAAACCCACATAATTCTATATGCATTTAATTCCATAATGAAGGGTAGTTAATTTTTCGACGCTTACCTGCTAAGCATTGTTGTAATGATGAGGCAACGCGTTGTAAACCAACCATTAACGGACTCTTGAAATCTTCAAAATATACCGTCTCCGTTGTAATATTTATCAAAGCTGCTTTTATATCGGGTGTCAATTCTCTTACATTACTGCTCAGTATTAAGTTTAAAACTTTTGCATCAACCAAAGGCCGAAAAGGTTCCATTATATCATCTGCTAAAGCATACGCATTATATTTATTACGATGATGTATACCCAAGGTATTTAATAAACCACTACCCGACAAAGCCCGAGCGACGGCAGCGCGCAAAATGGTATAGCCATAGTTTAAAAACAAATTTGGAAAATCACCGTTTCTTTCTCTGACAAACGGAAATTCAAATAAGTGTTTCCAATAGTAGGCTGCCGCCATAGCTTCTCTATTCGTCGTATCGCCACTCAGTACTTTTGATGCATAAAAATCTAAGGGGTGTCCGGTTTTTTCCAATTTGTCCAGCAATGCCCCTTGGTGCTCTATTTTTTTCTTGACAGTTTGTTGCCATAATTGTTTTTTTAAAGGTTCGCTTGCCTTTATTTGTAAGGAAAAAATTTCCTGTTGGATATGATGACCGTCCAAATTCAGCAACATTGAAACGGGCATATGTTTTTCATTGCAAAATACAACCGAAACATTATTAGCAATCAACTTGTTTAGAGCCGGTACACTAACATAAGTTTGTTGATTTTCAATAATGATAAAGCCTAAATCTTCAATTGGTATGTTACCCTTTTTTTGCTCTGTTTGAATTATTAATTGTTCATATTGAGTTGTAATTTTGGCTTTGTTTCCAATAAAAATACTTCGTTTTAACATAATTTATCGTTTTAAATAAAAAGTTATACAATTTAATTAAAAAAAATATTTTGTAAGCCAAACCTTATCATAAAAAGTTGGATGTCAATAAATCTATTTAAAAAATTGCTACCTTTGTATTTATTAAAACACCCTGTTGATGAAAAAAGGACCACTTTTTTATGCCAAGATTTTATTGTTTGGCGAGTATGGTATCATTAAAGATTCCAAAGGCTTAGCGATTCCTTATACCCAATACCAAGGCGGTCTGTTTTGGGGCGATTTAAAAGATGAGGTGGTGCGAGATTCTAATTCTAAATTGCATCAATTTTTTCATTATTTAAAGCAGGTGCAAGTCGAAAATCCAACATTATTGCAGTTGGATTTGGCCCAATTTGAAGCCGATTTGAATAAAGGCTTATTTTTCAAATCAAATATCCCCGAAGGTTACGGCGTCGGCAGTTCAGGGGCGGTGGTAGCAGCTGTATATGAGCGCTACGCTCAAAATAAAACAACGGTTCTTGAAAATCTAACCCGCGACAAACTCTTAAAACTCAAATCGGTTTTTGCCCTGATGGAGAGTTATTTTCACGGTAAAAGTTCCGGCTTAGACCCACTTAACAGCTATTTGAGTATGCCTATTTTGATTCAATCACAACAGAATATTGAACCGGCCGGCATTCCATCACAACAAAAAGGTAAAGGCGCCATTTTTTTAATAGATTCCGAGCAAATCGGAGAAACCGGTGATATGGTCAGTATTTTTATGGAAAAGATGAAGCAGGAAGGCTTTAGAAAAACATTAAAAACAGAATTTATAAGATATACCGATGCCTGTGTCAATGACTTTTTACAAGGCAATGTCAAATCACTTTTTGGTAATCTAAAACAATTATCGACAACGGTTTATCACAATTTTAAACCGATGATTCCCACGCATATGATGTCTGTTTGGAAAAAAGGAATGGATACCGACGATTACTATCTCAAGCTTTGCGGTTCAGGCGGAGGCGGTTACATTTTGGGCTTTACCGAAGATTTTGATAAAACCAAACAACAACTCAAAGATTACAAACTACAGGTGGTTTACCGTTTTTAAAGTTTGAGATTATGCACAATCGCCCGAACTTTATGGCTCAATTTTTTTCATTTTTTGCCTTGGTACGGGTGCAAAATATTTTACTGCTGAGCCTTGCTTTTTTTTTAACGGCAAAATATTTTTTTGCACCGCAAAAGCATTTTATAGTTTTATTGACTGATTACAAATTTTGGGCCTTATTGTCGGCTACTGCTTTGAGCATTGCCGCCGGTTATATAATCAATGCTTTTTATGATGTTAAAAAGGACATGATCAATCGACCCGAAAAAACTTTGCTCGAACAGCAATTGTCTCAGCGCAATCGTTTATATCTTTATTTCTCATTAAATTTTTTGGCTGTCGTGTTTGCCGGTTTCATTTCTTGGCGGGCGGCGGTTTTCTTTAGTGTTTACATCTTTTTGATTTGGTTTTACTCTCACAAAATCCAAAATCTGCCTTTTATTAATAATTTGGGGCTTACCATTTTAAGTATTTTTCCTTTTTTTGCCATTTTCTTATATTTCAAAACTTTTAATGGCTTTATCTTTTGGCATGCTACTTTTCTATTTTTAATTTTATTGATAAAAAATTTGGTTAAGGATTTTGTCAAGCTAAAAGGGGATATGGTTGAAGGCAAACAAACCATTCCTATAGTTTATGGTGAAAAGAAAGCTAAAAATCTAATTTTGTTCGTCAGTTTGCTGACTTTGGTGCCGATATATAAATTATTACACTATGACTATATCGGCGACATGAAATATTATTTTTATTTTTCTATGTTAATATACGCCTTTGGCTTTTTGTTTTTTTATTTCAAAAAACGCTATTACATTCAATTTTATATTTGGGTCAAGCTATTATTAGCTTTAGGCGTGTTTGCAATTATTTTGATTGGAGCATAAGGCATAAAAATAGCTTTGTTAACAGCATATTGTTAATAAACTTTATCAAAAAAAGCTAAAAAAACAATGAAAAACAATTATTTTCGCGGTGTATTAATCATAATATGATTTTATGTCCAAAATATTAGCAGTTGGCACGGTTGCCTTTGATGAAATTATAACGCCTTTTGGCCAAACAGGAAAAATACTGGGTGGGTCGGCTTCCTATATCTCAATGGCAGCCAAAATGTTAACGGATCAGGTTGGAATTGTTTCTGTAATCGGTGAAGATTTCCCTGATGATTATCTTCAAAAATTTAAAGACCGTCATATTGATATCTCGGGAATCGAAAAGCTGAAAGGTGAAAAGACTTTTTACTGGAAAGGAAAATACCATAATGATTTGAATAGACGAGACACTTTGGTTACCGAAGTGAATGCGCTGGCACATTTTAATCCTATTGTGCCCGATTCCTTTAAAGATGCCGAATTTTTAATGTTGGGCAATTTGCATCCGGTTTTGCAACAATCCGTCATAGACCAAATGTCGAAACGCCCCAAATTGATTGCTTTGGACACGATGAATTTCTGGATGAATACGGCTTGGGATGATTTGATGATTGTTTTAAAAAATATTGATATCCTTATTATCAATGATGAAGAAGCACG
>WGDF01000233.1 GCA_015493405.1 Flavobacteriaceae bacterium | reverse complement strand
TACTTTTAAAAACGGTAAAATAGATCAATTTTTAGACCGGATTCCACCTCATCATTTGGTAGTGGAAACCGATGCGCCGTGGTTGGCACCAAGCCCTTATCGGGGTAAACGCAACGAACCGGCTTACCTTAAAGTGATAGTTGAGAAATTAGCCGCTATCTATCAAATGAATTATGATGAATTAGCTTGTCTTCTATATCATAATAGTATGGACGTGTTTGATTTTTGAACCTGTCCATTAATCTTTTTTTATTTTTTTCCGATTAGTTTTACCATTTGATTTTTTATTGATAAAAATTAAGCTTATTTTTGAATTCGAAAAAGTCCTGATTAGAAACTAAGACCAAATGGTCATTTGATTTGTGATATAGCATAAGATGGTAAATAGGCTATATTTTATTATGAAAAGTTTTTTCAGTAGTAAACTTAACGCCATGAAAGTTGAGTGCGAAGTTTGGGGCAAAAAAAACAAATATGAAATTACATATCTTAGGTTGTCACTCAGCTACACCTCGTAGCGCAGCTTTTCCCAGTTCACAAGTTTTGGAAATTGGAAATGAATTGTTGTTAATTGATGCCGGAGAAGGAATGCAAATCCAATTGCGTAAATACAAACATAAGTTTAACAAAATCAAACATATTTTTATTTCTCATCTTCACGGCGACCATTTTTACGGTTTGGTTGGGTTCTTATCGACTTTAAGATTGATAGGGCGTGAAAAAGAAATTCATATTTATGCGCCGGTCGGTTTAAAAGAAATCATAACTTTACAATTTAAAATAACGCAAACCGACATTAATTATCCCTTATATTTTCATGAATTATCGGCCATTGAGAGTACACAAATTTTAAGCACGGATAAATTTACGATATCGACCATACCTTTGACGCATAGAATCTATACCAACGGTTATTTGGTTCGAGAGCAACCGGCTTTGCGAAAGTTAAATATTGAAGTAGTCCGTCAATATCCGGAAATAGAAACTTGGGCTTTTCACAATCTCAAACGTGGTAAAGATTTTATAAGAGAAGACGGCAGTTTGATTCCGAACCATCTTTTGACTTTACCACCGCCGCCTCCCAAATCCTACGCATATTGTTCCGATACGCAATACAAGCCTGATATCGTCCCCTTGATTAAAGGTGTTGATTTGCTCTATCATGAAGCTACTTTTTTGGAATCCGAAAAAGATTTGGCCATCAAAACCCGTCACAGCACAGCGCGACAAGCGGCTCAAATAGCCCGTGAAGCCGGTGTAAAACAATTGGTTTTAGGACATTTTTCCTCTCGTTACCCCGATGAATCTTTGTTTACCAAAGAAGCTCAAGACATTTTTTCACCGGTAGCTATTGCCCAAGAAGGTAAAAGTTTCGAAATATAAGCACCAATTAAGTCCAAAAATAGGCAGCTTAGGATTTTTATTGTGTTTTGTTAGGCTATATTAAGATTCTTTTTCTTATTTTAATAAATTGATTATCAATAAATTATAAATTAATTAAAATCATTTGTAACCTTTTGTGTTTTTTTGCGTAATACTAAGTGAACACATTCAATAAAAATCCCTTTTACATATGAGACAACTTAAAATTACCAAGCAGGTTACCAATAGAGAAACTGCTTCGCTGGATAAATATTTGCAAGAAATCGGAAAAGTTGACTTAATCACCGCTGATGATGAGGTGGAATTGGCCCAACGGATTAAAGCCGGTGACAAACAAGCTTTGGAAAAACTGGTAAAATCAAATTTGCGATTTGTCGTTTCGGTAGCTAAACAGTATCAAAATCAGGGCTTATCTTTACCCGATTTGATTAATGAAGGTAATTTAGGTTTGATTAAAGCAGCCAAACGTTTTGATGAAACACGTGGTTTTAAATTTATCTCCTATGCCGTTTGGTGGATTCGTCAATCTATTTTACAAGCATTGGCCGAACAATCTCGTATTGTCCGCTTGCCGCTTAATAAGATCGGTTCTATTAACAAAATCAATAAGATGTTTGCTAAATTGGAACAAGAAAATGAACGCCCCCCGTCGCCTGAAGAATTGGCTGAAGCTTTAGATATGTCTATTAATGATGTTAAAATTTCTTTGAAAAATGCCGGTCGTCATATCTCTATGGATGCTCCTTTGGTGGAAGGTGAGGAGTCTAATTTATATGATGTTTTACGCTCCGGAGAGTCGCCCAGCCCCGACAAAACTTTGATGTTGGAGTCGCTACGCACCGAGATAGAACGTGCTTTAAACACTTTGACTCCGAGAGAAGCCGATGTGATTAAATTATATTTCGGTTTAAACGGTAATCATATGATGACACTGGAAGAAATAGGGGAGACCTTTGATTTAACCAGAGAACGGGTGCGTCAAATCAAAGAAAAAGCCATTAGAAGGTTGAAACATACTTCAAGAAGCAAAATCCTTAAATCTTATCTGGGATAAAGGATTATAAAATAATGATGAAACTCTCCGAATTTTTAATTCGGAGAGTTTTTTGTTTTCAATACTGACGAGGAGTGACAAATAATTGTTAATTTTACCGTTATAAATATTTCTGGTATAGCTGATTTGATTGCAATAATCTTTAAGCGTCTTGCAAAATGATTATCTAAACATTAAAGTTGAACCCGACGAAAGTCAAGAGCCTGAAGGTAAAAAAATATAAAAAATTCAAATGAAAAAAGTTGCCATATACGGGTATTATCGTCCTGAAAAATCGTTTACTTATTTATTGC
>WGDF01000232.1 GCA_015493405.1 Flavobacteriaceae bacterium | reverse complement strand
TTATTTCATTGGGACATTGGGCTTAACACTAAACAATTTTTCCATCAGAAATATTTTTAACGGTAAAGAATACAAACCGCTTCCTATGGGAGATGGTCAAAAATTATCCCTTAATTTGCAAGTATCCCAACGTTATGAAACATACAGCTTATCATTTACAGAACCCTGGTTTGGGGGTAAAAAACCGCAAGCTTTTTCCGTTTCAACTTATTATTCTACTTATTATGGTATAGATTATAATAGCTCTTCCATTAATTATTATGCTGTAGACCGTAATAAAAAATTCATCATCACCGGTTTAACTGTTGGATTATCCAAAAAACTACAATGGCCCGATGACTATTTTTATTTGAGTCAATCCGTCAGTTTAAATCACTATACCATTAAAGATTATGGTTCTATAGGCGCTTTTGGTTTTAACAATGGCAAATCCAACAACTTTTCTTATAACTTTTTATTCGGACGCAATTCCAGTGGGCCTAATCCTATTTACCCAAGAATGGGTTCCGAATTCGGTTTAAGTTTGAAATTAACACCGCCCTATTCTTTATTCAGCAATATTGATTATGCTACTATCGATCAAAATCCGGCTTATTTAGATGAAAACGGACAACCTGATTATGAAAAAATCAACCAACAGAAATATAAATTTATTGAATATTATAAAGTAAAAGTCAATGGCACTTGGTATACAGACCTTTATAAAAAGCTTGTATTACGTTCCAAAGCAGAATTTGGCTATTTAGGCGCTTACAACAAAGATTTGGGGATTCCACCCTTTGAAAGATTCTTTGTCGGCGGCACTATGCCAACCGGTGGTAACTTAGATTCCAGAGAAACTATTCCGTTAAGAGGTTATGTCGATCAATCCCTGAATAGAAGTTTTGCTAACCGCGGCGGAACCGTTTATAACAAGTTTTCATTTGAATTGCGTTATCCCATTACCCTTAAACCGCAAGCCTCCATTTATGTCTTATCATTCTTTGAAGGCGCCAATACTTACAACAATATAAAATATTTTAATCCGTTCTCATTAAAAAAATCTGCCGGTGTCGGCGTCCGAATTTTTATGAGTGCCTTCGGATTATTAGGCATTGACTTTGGCTATGGCTTTGATAAAGTCCCCGATGGGTCAGGCATTCCCAAGGTTTCAGGATGGCAAACGCACTTTATTATGAATCAGAGATTGTAATAATTTTCGACTTTGGCACAATTATTTCTTAATATAAACTAAACTATGAAAAGATTATTCATTTTACCGGTTTTGTTCCTTCTAAGCCTCACCTCAATGGGACAAGGAAGAATAAGAATTGCCTCAGTCGATATGGACTATATTCTGGAAAAATTGCCCGAATATCAATCTGCTTTGAAAGAATTGAATGCCAGAGCAGCCCGTTGGAAAGGCAAAATTGAACAGAAAGAAACAGAAATTGCAGATCTCAAACAGGCTTTGGAACAAGAAAAAGTTTTATTGACCAAAGAATTATTACAAGAAAAAGAAGAAGAGATTGCTTTTAAAGAAAAAGAATTATTGAAATATCAATTGGCTAAATTCGGACCTGAAGGCGATTATATCTTACAAAAAGAACATCTGGTAACGCCGGTTCAAGATCGTGTTTTTAATGCGGTAGCCAAATTGCTTAAATCTGCCAAATATGATATTGTTTTTGACAAGTCCAATGATAAATTAGGTTTGATTTATACCGCTCCTAAAATTGACATATCAGATAAAATATTAAAATTAATTACCAAAGAACGCGGTAAAGAAGAAAGAGCCAAAAAAGCCAAAGATCGTAAAAAACGCCAAAAGGAAAAACAAAGCGAAGCTGCAAAAGCACACGCTGCCTTAGCTGCCAAACGCAAAAAGGAAAGAGAAGAAAAAAGACAAGCAGCATTGGAAGCACGCAAAAAATTGCGAGAAACTAAAAAGAGCTCAAAAAAAGAAAGTACAGAACCTAGTAAAAAAACAACTGCTGAAAAAACAACACAAAAAACAGCTGAAAAAAATAAAGTGACTGACAGTGAGGCTAAAAAAACCGGTGAAGAAAATTCTGAAAAAACCACTTATGGCAAAAAATTAACGCCGGAACAACTCAAAGCCTTCGAAGCCAAAAAGCCAAAACTGTCACCCGAAGAGTTGGCTGCTAAACGTAAAGCTGAACGAGAAGCACGCCGCCAAAAGATATTGAAAGAACGACGTAAGAAAAAAGAACAGAAAAATAAAAATAAATAAAGAATAAACATTAAAATTGAATATTATGAGACACTTAAAACTAGTATTAGTCGCATTATTGCTTTGGATGGGAACGTCTAATGCCAATGCGCAAAAAATTGCCCACATCAATGTGCAAAAGATTATGACTGAAATGCCTGAATTTAAAGCCGGGCAAGCACAATTGAAGAAATTGTATGCTACTTATCAAAAAGAGTTTAAAGAAATGCAAGATGCTTATCAGGCAAAACTCAAAAAGTATCAAGATGAATCTAAAACCGTTTCTGAACAAGAAAATCAAAAACGCGTTAAAGAATTGATGGCAATGGAAAAAAATATTTCCAAATCTCAACAAGAGATCCAACAAGAAGCTCAAAAAAAGGAAGCTGATTTAATGAAGCCCATTCAAGAAAAATTGATGAAAGCCATTAAAGATGTTGCTAAAGAAAAAGGCTATGACTATGTATTTGACAGCTCAGGTCCTACCAACTTAATTGTTGCAAACGGTTCCGATTTATATGCAGCCGTTAAAGCCAAATTAGGCTTCTAGTCTAACTATAAAAGCCTATAAAAATCCCGAAAAATTGTTTTCGGGATTTTTTTTGCGAATATACTATATGTAACAATTATAACAATGAATTTGTGACAGAAAATGATTTTTGTTATATAAATGAATAATTCCTTAAAAAAAAGCTGGATTATTTCGTAACTTTGAGCATAAATCAATAAAAAACATAATATTATGAAGAGTTTAAAAGAAAAGTTATATAAAAAAATTGAAGCCCATCGTCCCAGAACCAAAAGATTGGCCAAAGAATATGGCGATGTGGTTGTAGATCAAGTCAAAGCCGGACAAATTATCGGTGGTATGAGAGGTATTAAAAGTTTAATTACCGATATCTCCTATTTAGATCCTTATGAAGGCATCCGTTACAGAGGTTATACTTTGCCCGAAGTGTTTGAAAAATTACCCAAACCTGAAGGTGCCGAAATGCCCTATGTTGAAGGTTTATATTATTTATTATTAACCGGAGACATCCCCACACAAGAACAAGTTGATGCTTTAATTGTGGATATGAACAACCGTCGTATCATTCCTAAATATGTTTGGGATGTCGTCGATTCTTTCCCCAGTGAAAGTCACCCGATGGCTATCTTATCTGCAGCCGTTATGAGCTTGGAACGCGAATCTTTATTTAATGTAAAATACCGTCAAGGTATCAGCAAAATGGATTATTGGGATCCCACCTATGAAGATGCCACCAATTTACTGGCTAAAATTCCTTTGATTGGCGCTTATATTTACAACAAACTATACCATCCTGAAAATGGACACCGTTACCCCGATCCTACTTTGGA
>WGDF01000231.1 GCA_015493405.1 Flavobacteriaceae bacterium | reverse complement strand
ACATAAACCATATTTAAGGAAGCAAAAAAGGCGATTAATCCCAAAATTCTGAAAACATTGCTATAACTTGTAATAACAATATTTTTATATACTAAATCTAAAATGGTATCTGCAAATATAAAAATAAGCATAAAAATAAGCATACCCGAGAGTGCAATCGGTTTTTTGAGGTATTCTATAAATTGGATAATTTTTTCTTTGGGTTTAGATGCCAACCAGGGAAACATTGCCTGATACAAGGGGGTATAAAGTGTTTTGATAGCCATCACCAATTTTTCCATACCCGAATAGATACCTGCCATAGCTTCGCCACCTATCAAACCTAAAATAAACGTGTTGCCTGAGGTGTAAATACTGGTGGCAAAATTAGATACAATCAAGCTTTTATTCTCACCGACAAATCCTTTCATAACAGACTTTTGGGGTCGCAAATAATGAATGTATCGTAAGCTTATCAAAAAACCGAAAGTGCCTGCAATTATAAAGCCCAAACTATTTAAAACAGGAACGAAAATATATTGTGCCGGCGTTTTAATAAAGATAAAAATAGTAATCGCAAATATGATTTTGGCCAATACATTTATTAAAGTGATAACTTTCATTTTTTCAATCCCTTGAAAAAACCAAGTAGGAAAAATATTTTGACCGATAACTACTCCAAAACTTAAAAGGAAAACGGACTGTTCGGAATGTAATTTTGAAACTGTCAGCGTTAGCAAATACAATATGATGAAACTGATGCACAATAAGATTAGTTTGACATAAAAAACATTCCAATAAAATGCCGATAATTTCATTTTATCATCTCTAATAATAGAAACTTCTCTTGTAGCACTGATATTAAAACCGAAATCGACAAAGATATTCATAAAAACCATCAAAGAACCGGCCATCATAACTACACCGTATTTTTCAAGATGCAGTGTTCTTACCAAATAAGGGAAGGTAATAAGTGGCAATATAAAATTGGTGCCTTGTATCAACAACAAGTAAATATAATTACTCAATACTCTGTTATCCTTTCTACTTTCCCTGATTTTTTTTAACACAATCTACCGTTTTATATACCAATTATAGATTGTAGCTATACCTTCAGCCAATTCTACGGAATGCTTCCATCCTAAATTATGCAATTTGGACGGGTTAGTCAGTTTGATTAACGTGCCATCCGGTTTATCAGTGTTAAAATAAAAATCACCTTTAAATCCGAGAATTTCTTTTATTAAGTAAGCCAAATCTTTAATGGGGATATCTTTGCCGGTACCAATGTTGATATGTGTATTCCGAATTTCAGGTGTAAATTGCTTGGGATTAATTTTTTCCAAATCGAATTGTTGTTTGATAACATCCTTAAAATCGATATTTTCCATTAAAAATACACAAGCATCAGCCATATCTTCTGACCATAAAAATTCTCTTTTAGGTTTACCGCTCCCCCAAATTTCTATTGATACGTTATCTTGCTCTTTCTCAATACCATATTTAGACAAGATTGCCAAAATCTCGGCTTTACTTGCCTGATCATTTATTGATTCAATAGGTGTTTTTTTCAAATCTTTTCTGATGGTCTCCCAATCATTGTTTTCCAGAGCTTTTCCCAAATGTATCTTACGAATTAGAGCCGGTAAAACATGTGATTTTTCCAAATCAAAATTATCATTTGGGCCATATAAATTAGTAGGCATCACTGATAAAAAATTAGTGTTATACTGCAAATTATAACTTTCGACCATTTTAATCCCTGCGATTTTGGCTATGGCATAAGGTTCATTTGTGTATTCCAAGGGGCCTGTGAGCAAACTATCTTCGGGCATGGGCTGAGGCGCTTCCTTAGGATAAATACAAGTGCTCCCCAAGAACAAGAGTTTTTTGACATTATGACGGTAACTTTGATGAATGACATTGTTTTGTATCATCAAATTTTGATAAATAAAATCCGCGCGTTGCAAATGATTGGCCATAATACCGCCTACCTTTGCCGCTGCCAAAAAAACATACTCGGGTTGTGTATTTTTAAAAAATTGTTCAACAGCCAAACTGTCAGTTAAATCCAATTCTCGATGGTTTTTTAAAATCAGATTTTGATAGCCTTTTTTTTGAAGTACTTTAACCAATGCACTACCAACCAAACCGGTATGACCGGCAACATATATAGAAGCATTTTTATCCATTATTCAAAATTTCTAGGAATTTTATAACCATTTTCTTTCAGTAATTTTTCTTTTTTAATCAGCTCCAAGTCAGACATGGTCATTTCTTTAATCAAGTCATCTAAACTATATTCAGGTGTCCACCCGAGCTTTTCACGGGCTTTAGCATAGTCCCCAATCAACAGTTCAACCTCAGTTGGTCTAAAATAGCGTTCATCTACTTTGATAACTGTTTGACCTGTCGGCAATTGATAATCGGGATGAGAACATTTTTTGATTTTCCCGACTTCATCAATACCTTTGCCTTCAAATTCCAGTTCAATACCTAAATTTTCAAAAACTTTACGGGCAAAATCTCTTACAGTAGTCGTTATACCGGTAGCTATAACCCAATCATCCGCTTGGTCGTGTTGCAAAATTAGCCACATCATTCTGACATAATCTTTGGCGTGTCCCCAATCTCTTTTAGCATCTAAGTTACCCAAATACAAGGTGTCTTGCAGACCTAAAACAATTTTAGCTGCAGCTCTGGTTATTTTGCGACTGACAAAAGTTTCGCCTCGCAAAGGCGATTCGTGATTGAACAAAATACCGTTAGAAGCAAACATTTGATAAGCTTCACGATAATTAATTGTAATCCAATACGCATAAAGTTTAGCTACGGCATAAGGACTCCGCGGATAAAAAGGTGTTTTCTCTGTTTGGGGTATTTCTTGCACCTTGCCAAAAAGTTCTGAAGTAGAAGCTTGATATATTCTGGTTTTATGTGTTAAACCCAAAATTCTTACCGCTTCTAAAATACGCAATGTTCCCAAAGCATCAGTATCCGCCGTATATTCCGGCATTTCAAAAGAAACCTGCACATGACTCATGGCCCCCAAATTATAAATTTCATCAGGTTGAACCTCTTGAATAATTCTAATAAGGTTGGTGCTATCGGTCAAATCACCGTAATGTAAAATAAAATTTCTACCGGTTTGATGCGGATCTTCATATAAATGGTCTATCCGGTCCGTATTGAATAAAGACGAACGTCTTTTTATACCATGGACTTCATATCCTTTATTGATTAAAAATTCACTTAAATAGGCGCCATCCTGTCCTGTTACGCCTGTAATCAATGCTTTCTTTTTTTTCACTTAAAGTAATTTAATAATGAGCAAATTTAATTAATTAAACTCAATTTTCGCTTAAATATTGTTTAAAAAGTAGTGCCATGTTCCAAAGTAATCAATCATTGTAAAATCAACATATCCTGAATCTTTTCTTGCTTATTTATTAAATATTCCGGTAAAAGTAGTTTTGCAATAGGTAGCATATCAATAGAAGACAGCAATTATTTTTTAATAGCAAATATCAGACTATTTTAAAAAGTCCACAAGTTTTTTGAGACTGTTCCCAAAACTCAGGGTCTCTCAAAAAACCATTCCCATAAAAAAAGGCTACATAAAATTATGCAGCCTTTTTTGATGATAAATCTTTAATCTAAATGATTATTTCTTAAGGATTTGATAAGAACCGACTGTTTGGTCAGTCGTAATTTTAAGAATATAGTTTCCTGTAGCCAAATCACTTATATTCAATTGTGCATTTAAACCGTTATTATCAAAAGTTTTAACAACTTGTCCGGCTAAATTAACAATTGCAATACTTTGAATATTTTCTTGTGCATTGATCAAAATCATACCATTGGTAGGATTAGGATAGACTTTAAGCCCTGCAATATGGTTTTCAGAAATGGAAACCGTTGTCCCTTTGATAGCACATACAGTGTATTCATCTGAACCCGGTGTTCCGATAGCTGTGGCAGCACCGGAAGCTTTATCAATTGCATATAAACCACCTGTGTTTCCGGTTATTTCAAATAATGTGCCATATAAATTACCGGTAGTCGGATCAACGCTGATGTCTTGCGCATAACCGATATCTACACCAAGAGCACCAACTACTGTAGCTGCTCCGGTAGCCGGATCAATACTATAAAGATTATCGTCTGAGACATCAATTCCATAGACATTTCCGTTATTATCAACACTTATTCCAAGCATTCCACCGGCATTGTTCATAGAACCAACCAAGGTCGTGTGAAAATTTTCATCAAATGTGTAGAAGCCATCTACGGTACATACATAACCGACGTGTAAAGTATTATCAAATGCAATACCGGTAATGCTAGTATTAGTTTCGTTATAAATATCTCCTGTAAAGGTGCCATATTTATAAGCTGCACCGGCACTACCGTCAATCAAATAAATATCATTAGTGCCATTTTCAACACTTACCAAAATATCATTTATGAAAGTTCCTGTAGATAAGAAATCAGAAGTAGATAAAACACCTTGTGGCGAAACGGCACCGGTACCAATATCAAAAGTCATAAGATTATTAAGATCACCACTAGTATCACCATCAAAAGCATTATAACTGTACACAGTGTTTAAATTATATGTACTGGCAAAATCGATAACAGGTAATGGGGTAGAAAAAGTATCATTAGCTGTATTTGCATCACCCGATAAAGCAACAGTAACTTCTAATGTATAAGTGCCAACTGGGAAACTCGGTTGCGCAGTTGAAGCAACTTCATAAGTTCCACTATTTGCTAAAGCAGCGCCTGCAACATTAACGGTTTCATTAAATACGGATGCATTCGAAGCGTCTTTTACATTAAAAGTTACATCGAAAGTATCTTGAGAAGCACTACCGTTATTATAAACTTTAGCTTTTAATGCCACAGGTATATTAGGCAACCCAACGGTAGGTGTAGCATCAGTTACTGCCAAATCATTAGCGTCGGGTTCATATACCATAACATTATCAACAGCCCAGTACCATTCCCAGTTTGCATTGTAATAATGGAATCGTACTTGGAAATTGGCATTTTTATAAGCAGAAACATCTATTGATTGATGATTAGGATCACCCCATGCGCCTATATCTGAATTAGTTGAAAACACATTGACCCATTGTGTACCATCATAGACATCTACATCAGCTGTATCAGCTCCTGTATAAGTATTATAATATTGGTCAAAAGAGAGAAAAACAACAGTAAGTCCGGAGGTATCCATAGTCGGTGTGACTAATTCTGTGTCTTCCGTAATGTCTTGTCCGTAACCATCGCTGTTAACCATCGCAAAAGGCGTTCCGTCAAGCGTTTGGTTGCTGTAATCAGCCACAAATGTCCAAGGCCCTGCACCTCCGGTAGAATTATCGACCACACTCCAACCTGTCGGCAAAGCTGCATTGTCAAAATTCTCATCTAGTAGCACATTGACATTAGGATTACGTAAGTGATCATAATGGTGTGCTACAGGTCTCACCGTTTGTAAAAGATGACGTTCCTGTTCTTTGTTCATCATGCGATTTTGAGCGTTCACGCTACAAAAT
>WGDF01000230.1 GCA_015493405.1 Flavobacteriaceae bacterium | reverse complement strand
GTATTCAATTCAATAGGAAAAATACTTTGATGATCAATTAAATCGACTGACACTATTTGTTCGGCCGTTTCATCCCAAGCCCAATTTTTGGCGTTTCCCAAAGGCGGTTGCCCATCTTCTGTGGGTAAATATTTTTCAACTTCGGGTAATTCCAAAGGCAAATGTTTTTCGGGAAGTGCCGTTGCTACACCATTTTTAAAATATATCGGAACCGGTTCGCCCCAATAACGTTGACGTGAAAAAACGGCATCTCGCAAACGGTAATTCACTTCAGCCTGACCGACACCACGCTTTTCTAATTCGGCTATCATACGTGGAATCGCTTCTTTTGCAGGCAACCCGTTCAAAAATTCAGAGTTTATTAAAACCGCATCTTTATCTTCATTAGCTTTTTCACTGATATCGTTTCCTTCAAAAATATTGATAATTGGGATGTCAAATTGTCGAGCAAACTCATAATCACGCTGATCACCTGACGGCACTGCCATAATGGCGCCGGTACCATATCCCGCAAGCACATAATCACTAATCCAAATCGGAATTTTTTCACCGGTCAAAGGATGCTCAGCATAAGCGCCGGTAAACACACCGGTTTTTTCTTTGACTTCGGTCATACGTTCGCGTTCGGTCTTGCGAGCAGCTTGCGCTTGGTAAGCTTGGACTTTTTCCCGTTGTTCAGGTGTCGTTATTTCATTGACTAACACATGCTCCGGCGCCATTACCATAAAAGTAACCCCATAAAGGGTATCAGCACGGGTGGTAAACACATCAAAAGTTTTATCGCTACCGGCAACATTAAAGGCGATACGCGCCCCCACGGATTTGCCAATCCAATTGCGTTGCATCTCTTTTAAAGAATCCGTCCAGTCCAACATGTCTAAATCTTGCAGTAAACGCTCGGCATAAGCTGTAATACGCATCATCCATTGTTTCATTTTTTTGCGCATAACCGGATGACCACCCCGCTCGGAAACCCCGTTAACCACCTCATCATTTGCTAAAACGGTACCCAATACCGGACACCAATTGACTTCGGCTTCCGCCAAATAAGTCAAACGGTATTGGTGCAAAATTTTATCCTTTTGTTGCGGACTCATTGCCTGCCATTCATGAGCCGTAAAATTGGGTGTATCAGTATCGCAAACCGCATTGATACCTGTATTGCCTTTCGTTTCAAAAATTTTAATCAGATCGGTAATGGATTCAGCTTTGTCGGTTTCTTTGTTATACCACGAGTTGAAAAGTTGCAAGAAAATCCACTGTGTCCATCTATAATATTTCGGGTCGGAGGTGCGCACTTCGCGAGACCAGTCAAATGAAAAACCTATTTTATCCATTTGTTCACGGTAACGTTTGATATTTTGTTCAGTCGTTACCGCCGGATGTTGTCCGGTCAAAATAGCATATTGCTCTGCCGGCAAACCAAATGAATCAAATCCCATTGGATGTAAAACATTGTAACCTTGATGCCGTTTGTAGCGCGCATAAATATCCGAAGCAATATAGCCTAATGGATGACCTACGTGTAAACCGGCTCCTGAAGGATACGGAAACATATCCAATACATAATATTTCGGTTTTGCAGAATGGTTTTCAGCTTTAAAAGTTTGATTTTCAGCCCAATGTTTTTGCCATTTATGGTCTATGCGATTAAAATCGTAGGTCTTCATTGCTTACATTTTTTTATAAGAGGCAAAGATATAAAATTATGGTGTATTGTTAAGAGAGATAAACCATGAAAAATTAAGAGAAAAATACATCTTTCTCTTATAATTCGCCATAATATTTAAAAAAATTGTATTTTTAAAAACAATTACTGGAATTACAAATGAGCTGAACCATCAAAAATATATTTTCAATGTCTGCCAAAAAAATCATTTTAACTATGGGAACGGCTGCTAGAATTAACCGTTTAAAAGCCGCAGCGTATTTTATGGCAAATCCCGAAGAATTTAAAGCATTATTGGATTTGACTTTTGACACAGATTTTAAACTTCATTATAAAGCAGCATGGGTTCTTGAGTTTGTGGTCGTAAAAGATCTAAATTTGATAGTGACACATCTGGAATATTTCATCATATCTTTATCTAAAATAAAAAAAGATAGCGCAGCCAGACCTATCTCCAAAATAACAAATCTTATCGTTCAGAAATATACTAATCCAAAAAGAAATAATCCTACTCTGACACTTTCAAAACGGCAAAAAAAATTAATCGTAACAACAGCTTTTGATTGGTTGATTGGAAATTATAGAGTTGCTACTAAAGTTTATGCTATGCAAATCATTTTTGACTTGGGCAGTCTTATGACGGACCAACCTTGGATGCTGAATGAACTGAACTCAATTTTAATTGAAAATAGTGCATATCAAACTGCGGCTTTTCGCAATAGAGCCCTAAAAATTCGGCAAAAATTAGCGCGAGAATTTTAAAAATTACCCCAACTATTTATCTTATCCGTTTGAAATTGTACAAAATCGCCATAGATAATTATCAAAATGAAAAAAACAATAAGATAACTATCAAATTTTCAGAACATTACACAACCTAAAAATTATAATGAAAAAAAAGTGCCAATTACTTGACTTTTGATTTTTTCGCCGTATCTTTGTAAGTGATTACTCACTTATATAAATTGAATTAAAAAATCAAACTATCAGAATATATATCAACAAATCATCATATAACCATTCTAACCATATAACTGTATAACCAAATAACCATATCAACAAATCATCATATAACCATTCTAACCATATAACCGTATAACCAAATAACCATATCAACAAATCATCATATAACCAATTAAACATTATATATATGAAAACCATAAAACCATTAACGCTTATAATTCTGCTGCTCTTGTTTAGCATCGGCTATGGACAAGAAATCAAGCACACAGTCGATAATCAAAGCATTTATAATTTGCATCCGGTTAATTTATCCGAAGGACAATGGCGGATCAATTTCCAAGCCGGTTTCACCCATTTTTATAAGGTCTTTAATCCAAAATTGGGTAAAATCGACAAAATCAATCCGAAAATTGTATTAAACGATGCCATTTTTACCGCTTATGGCACTTATGGGTTAAATAAGAAATGGAATTTGACTTTTACCCTACCCTTTATCGATAAACACCATTACACTCCGATGATTTTTCAACAAGGCGTTGGTTTTGGCGATATCCAATTGGGCGCTGTGTATCAATTGCAAAATCTTACGGCGCTATCTCATCGCGCTGTTTCATTGGAATTGACAGCCGGCTTGCCGACCGGTCGCGGTAATGATTTAAAACCTACGCAAATCCCGACAGGTTTGGGCACTTTTGCTTTTACCGGCAAAGTGAATGCGCTGTTTAAGGGTAAATCCTTCGATATTTGGTCTAATATTTATTACCAATATCGTTTG
>WGDF01000229.1 GCA_015493405.1 Flavobacteriaceae bacterium | reverse complement strand
GTGCAACGCGTTCCCAAATCAACAGGATTCATGGCATTCATTGCTTTGGTGGCAAAATCGCCTACCGAAAAGCCCATTGTGTTACCGAAAGTTTGAATAAAAGAACCACAGCCCGATGAACAACTTTCGTTCAATTCTATTTTATTGATTACACCGTCTTCAATAAAAACGGCTTTCATATCCTGTCCGCCAATATCCATAATAAACGACACATCCGGATCTAAATCACTGGCGGCGGTATAGTGCGCAATGGTTTCGACAACACCTTTGGGCAAACCAAATGCCGCTTTAATCAAGTCTTCACCATAGCCGGTAGAAGTGGCGTGTATAATTTTGAGCGGGCGGTCCGGGCGTTGTTTATTCTTTTCGGCTTCAAACAGTGCCAAACCTTTTTCGATTGCTTGCACCGAATTGCCACGGTTGTTGGCATAATATTTAAAGAGCAATTCTTTGTTTTCCCCGATAATGACAATTTTACTGGTCGTTGAACCCGAATCGATACCCATAAAGCATAAACGTCCTTGATAATCTGCCAATGACACTTGCGGAATTTTCATCGATTCTCTTTGCGCCAGCCAAGCTTTTCGCTCTGCTTCGTCTTTAAATAAAGCATTCAAACGGTTGTTGAGTTGGACATTTTTACCGGCTTCTTCTATTTCTTTAACTAATTGATTCACATTAAATTGACGGCTATCCGGATCATTAGACAAAGCCGTGCCGTAAGCCGGAAAATACAAGTCGTAATCGGTTTCCGCCACATCTTCAGGACGTAATTTCAAATTTTTGATAAACATAGCTTTCAGTTCGGTCAAAAATTTGAAAGGACCGCCAACAAACATCACTTTGGGTTGGATATCAAATCCCCGTGCCAAGGTATTTAAGGTTTGCACCACGACTGCTTGAAAAGTAGAAGCGGCAATATCCGCCGTGCTGATTTTACGGCTCAACAAATTTTGTATATCGGTTTTGGCAAACACACCACAGCGGGAAGCCACGGGATAAATGCGTTTATGTTCTTTGGCCAATTCGTTCAATTCATCACCGGACACATTGATTAATGAAGCGATTTGATCGATAAAAGCACCGGTTCCGCCGGCACAACTGCCATTCATACGGATATCGGGTGAGCGGTGTTCGTGAAAGAAAATCATTTTGGAATCTTCCCCGCCTATATCAATCAAAGTTTTGACTTCCGGATATTTATGTTTGACCAATACCGACGTGGCAATGACTTCTTGGACAAACGGGATATCCAATTTTTCGCATAGCCCGTAACCGGCAGAACCTGTAATGGCAATGCTAAAAGCTTCATCGCTAATAATGGTTTGAGCTTCTTTAAAAAGAGCAATAGCTGTTTCATTAATTTTGGTGTGATGGCGCACATATTTGCTAAACACGACTTTATCATCCGCACCGATGATTACTATTTTGGCTGTGGTAGAACCCACATCTAAACCGACTCTGTATCTGACTAATTGTTTCATTTGTTTTATGTAAGTGAGTAATTACTTACAAAGATACAATAATTAAATTATCAAAGTCAAGTTTTTGGGCATTTTTTTTAAAATGAATTTTATACATTATATATTAATACTTATCTTAAAAATCAACTATGATAAATTCACAGATTTTTTTTTAAATTATTAATACCAAAAAATGCGTGTTTAATAAACAGAAACAAAGGTAAAAGGATAATTTGTATAACATTTAACAAAAAATTAATATATCGTTTATTTACGATAAACGATGATTTAATTATCTTTGCACCATAATTTAAAACATTAAAGCAATGAAAAAGAAAAAAATTATTATCATGGGCGCGGGCTTTGCCGGGCTCCGTTCCTTTTATCATTTGAAAGAGTACGATAAGTATTTTGATATTACCTTAATAGACAAACGTGTTTTTTCCTTAGAAAAACCCGCTTTGCCGGAAGTCGCTTTTAACGGCAATAAAGTAGAACATACTTTAATCGATTTAAAGCATGTGATAGAACATCATGACGGACATTTCTTGCAAGATGAGGTTGTAAAAATAAACCCGAAACTCAATCACATACACTTGAAAAGCGGTGCCAAAATTTCATATGATTATTTAATGATTACAACCGGTGCTTATAAAGATTTTAATGCCATCAAAGGTTTTGAACAATATGGCTATTCTATGTGTGATGACAAGCATGCAGTTAAACTTTGGGAACGTTTAAAAAATTTCAAAGGCGGTCATGTGGTCATTGGGGCTTCCAAATCGAATTTCGGTCATCGAGTAGATGCCCCTGATTTAAAAGCGCCTTGTGAAGGACCCATCGGTGAAGCTATGTTTATGACAGAATATTATTTACGCAAAAAAGGATTTCGTGATAAATCTACCATAGATGTGTTTACCCCCGGCAGTATATTCTTTGAAGATGTTGGCGATTTGGTTCGTAATAAAGTCGGCGGTGTGATGCAAGAACGCGGTATTAATTTGCATATGAACAAAGTTCTGAAAGAAATCACCGCTACCGAAATGATTTTTGAAGATGGCAGTCGTATGCCGAGTGATTTAAGCATTATCATTCCGCCCTATAAAGCACATT
>WGDF01000228.1 GCA_015493405.1 Flavobacteriaceae bacterium | reverse complement strand
GCACCCCAATCTAAAGGTTTTTGAATATAAGGACTCGAAAAAGTATTATCCACTGCCATCAAAATATGATGCTCATGAGCCAGATTTGAAACGGCTTCAATATCTGTTAAAACCATAGTAGGATTGGTCGGTGATTCAACATAAATCAATTTGGTATTCGGTTGAATAGCCGATTTGACGGCAAGCAAATCAGACGTATCAACAAAAGTCGCTTGAACGCCGAAATCTTTAAAAAAACTTTCCATAATAGCACGTGACGGCCCATACATAGCTTCTGAACCGACCATATGATCGCCGGCTTTGAGCGTAGCGGCATATAAGGCACTTACCGCTCCCATTCCCGAAGCAAAAGCGACAGCTCCCAAACCATTTTCCAACTCGGCTAATTTATTTTCGAGCGCCGCAATAGTCGGATTACCGATACGGGTATATATATAACCTTGTTCTTTTCCGGCAAACAAAGCAGCACCTTGATCGGCATTCTTAAAAGCAAAGGTCGAGGTTTGATAAATAGGTGTGACGGCTGATCCGAAAGCATCTGCAAAATCTCCCGAATGTACCAATTTGGTATCAAATCCTTTATTTTTGGTGTCCATTTCTAATGTTTTTATATTAATTACGCTCAAAGATACAAATTTAGAGCAAAATTATCCGCTTAATAATCAGCTTTTTCCATAAAAAATATAGTGAAAAATACCTATTGATGTCTAATCTGCCAGAACTTAATTTAAAGCTATTTTTTAAAAGTTTTAAATCAGAAAATGACTAAAATCAATTATGAAGCTATATTAAATTGTATATTTGTTTTCGAACTATAAAAACATATCAACTATGACAATTTTAAAAACTTCTGTAGCAAAAAAAGTGGCTATGGCACTATCAGCACTCTTTCTGGTTTTGTTCATTTTAGTCCACCTTGCTATCAATCTGACCTTAATTTATCCGGGGAAAGAAGCTTTTGATGCGGCAGTTGAATTTATGGCTACTAATCCATTTATTCAAATTATGCAGCCGATTCTGTTTTTGGTATTTATTTTCCATATTACTATGGGAATCTACCTCGAATGGACCAATCAAAGCAAACGCTCGGTTAAATATGTAAAAAGTAATCCGGGAGCCGCTTCATCTTGGGCTTCCCGTAATATGATTTGGACCGGTTTATTCGTTCTATTATTTTTAATCATTCACTTATTAAACTATTTTGTGCCATTCAAAACACAAGATATTACAGATCATTATGCCTTAGTCATCGGTTTATTTAAAAATCCCGTTTATACATTATTATATGTATTGGCTTTTGTCGCTTTGGGCATTCACTTGAGTCATGGCTTCCAATCTGCATTTCAAAGTTTGGGAACACCCAGAGAAAAATGTAATAAAGCATTGGTCGTTACAGGTAATATCATTGCATTACTAGTCGCTTTCGGTTTTTCTGCAATAGCCATATATTTTTACTTCATTTAAAATTAATTAACTATGTCAACAATCAATATTAAAGAAGGATCCCCATTAAAAGCTAAAATCCCTCAGGGCAATTTAGCCGATAAATGGACGACTTATAAAGATAAAATCAGACTTGTTAGTCCTAACAATAAACGTAAATTAGACATTATCGTGATTGGAACAGGTTTGGCGGGCGCTTCAGCAGCGGCTTCGTTAGCTGAGCTGGGCTATAATGTCAAAGCCTTTGCTTTTCAAGATTCACCTCGACGTGCACACTCTATAGCAGCACAAGGGGGTATCAATGCCTCTAAAAACTATCAAAATGACGGCGACAGCGATTGGCGTTTGTTTTATGATACGATTAAAGGGGGTGATTATCGGGGTCGTGAAGCCAATACTTACCGCTTAGCGGAAGTCTCAGGGGCTATTATTGACCAAGCAGTGATGCAAGGTGTACCATTCGCACGGGACTACGGTGGCCTCTTGGATAACCGTTCGTTTGGTGGTGTTTTGGTCTCCAGAACTTTTTATGCCAAAGGTCAAACGGGACAACAATTATTATTAGGCGCTTATTCGGCCCTAAACCGCCAAATTGCCCGCGGCAAAATCGAAATGTATAACCGTCACGAAATGATTGATTTGGTCGTTATGGATGGTCATGCACGGGGTATTATTGCCCGTAATTTAATTACCGGAGAATTGGAAAGACATTCGGCTCATGCCGTAGTCATTGCTTCCGGTGGTTACAGCAATGTTTACTTCTTATCTACTAACGCTATGGGTTCCAATGCTACAGCCGCTTGGCGTGCACACCGCAAAGGTGCTTATTTTGCTGATCCGGCATTTGTTCAAATTCACCCGACTTGTATTCCGCGAACCAGCGAACACCAATCTAAATTGACCTTAATGTCCGAATCTTTACGTAATGACGGCCGAATTTGGGTACCTAAAAAACTGGAAGATGCCGTGGCTATTCGTGAAGGTAAACTCAAACCGACTGAAATTCCGGAAGAAGATCGCGATTATTATTTGGAAAGACGCTACCCCGCTTTCGGTAACTTAGTGCCACGTGATGTCGCATCGAGAGCAGCCAAAGAACGTTGTGATGCCGGTTACGGAGTCAATAAAACTGGTGAAGCCGTCTATTTAGACTTTGCGACCGCCATTGAACGTTATGGCAAAGAACAAGCCCATATCAAAGGAATTAAAAATCCTTCTAAAGACGTTATCAGAGAACTAGGAGAAAAAGTGATTGAAGATAAATACGGCAATCTCTTCCAAATGTATGAAAAAATTGTCGATGAAGATCCCTATAAAACACCCATGATGATTTATCCGGCCAACCACTATGCTATGGGTGGTCTATGGGTAGATTATGACTTACAATCCAATTTGCCCGGTTTATTTGTGATTGGAGAAGCCAATTTCTCAGATCACGGGGCCAACCGGTTGGGTGCTTCCGCCTTAATGCAAGGTTTAGCAGACGGATACTTTGTCTTACCTTATACTATTGGAGATTATTTGGCCGATTATATCCGCGAAGGTAAAGTCCCGACTGAAACACCTGAATTTGATGAAGCGGAACAAAAAATAATTGAAGAAATCAATTTCTTCCTCAACAATAATGGTAATCATTCCGTAGATTATTTCCATAAAAAACTCGGTAAAATTATGTGGGATAAGGTTGGCCTATCACGTAATGCCGAAGGCTTACAAAAAGCCATTAAGGAGATTCAAGAATTACGTAAAGAATTTTGGAAAGATGTCCGTGTCCCCGGAAAAGCAGAGGATTACAATCCCGAACTCGAAAAAGCCGGTTATGTAGCCGATTATTTGGAATTAGGAGAACTGCTCGCACTCGATGCCTTAAACAGAAATGAATCTGCAGGCGGACACTTCCGTGAAGAATACCAAACCGAAGAGGGTGAAGCTCTTCGCGATGATGAAAACTATGCTTACGTAGCAGCTTGGGAATATCCTGCCAAACCCTACGAAAGATATACCAAACATGTAAATATGAGTGATGAAATTTTACATAAAGAACCACTTATATTTGAATTTGTAAAACCAACAACCAGAAGCTATAAATAATTATGAAACTAAATCTTAAAATTTGGAGACAATCCGGACCAAACGACAAAGGACGTATGGTCGATTATCTAATAGATGGTGTAGAATCTGATATGTCCTTCTTGGAAATGTTGGATTTACTGAACGAGAACTTAATTGCCAAAGGCGAAGAACCAATCGCTTTTGACCACGACTGCCGTGAAGG
>WGDF01000227.1 GCA_015493405.1 Flavobacteriaceae bacterium | reverse complement strand
GTCTCACATTTAAAAAAGTTACGCAATGAAAAACTGTAATCTTTGTTTAATTCACCAATTAAACTCTTTTAAAACCCTCTCTAAAAAAGATTTAGATTTTATATCCGAACATAAAAAAGTCCTGCATTTTAAAAAAGGCGATCTCATTTTGGAAGAAGGTAAACCCAGTCGTTCTGTATTTTGTTTGATGTCAGGCAAAGGCAAACTTTCAAAATACAATTCTTCCGGTAAGGAACAAATTATTCGTTTTGTAAAATCCGGCAATTTGATTGGCTACCGTTCTGTTTTCAATGATGAGGCCATTACGCTAAATTTGACGGCTATTGAAGATGTGACAGCTTGTGTGATTCCCAAAGATGTCTATAAAAATTTACTTTCAAACAAAGATTTTACCCTCGAAATGTTGCGTTTATTGAGTAATGATTTAAAATTGGCCAATTCGGTTATTTCACATTTAGCCCAGCATTCGGTTAGAGAACGCTTAGCAGAAACGCTTTTGCACCTCGAAGATGTTTTTGGAACTGATAGAGAAGGGCATATTAATATTTTATTGTCGCGTGAAGAATTGGCTAATATTATAGGAACTGCTTCAGAATCCGTTATCCGTATTTTATCCTCTTTCAAAAAAGATGGCGTTATTCATTCCAAAGCAAAAAAATTAAAATTGATTGATAAAAAAAGACTCTACAATATAGCTGAAGGCTTAGAACCCAAATAATCATGAGTGTTCATAAAGAATATAAAAAAATAACCACAAAGCGCTTGTTTGATATGAAACAAGCCGGTGAGAAAATTGCGATGCTCACAGCTTATGATTACACAATGGCCAAGATATTGGATGCAACGGGTATCGATATTATTTTAGTGGGTGATTCCGCTTCCAATGTGATGGCAGGATATGAAACCACTCTTCCTATTACTTTAGATCAAATGATTTATCATGCCGGTTCTGTAATCAGAGCAGTCAATAGAGCCTTAGTGGTGGTAGATATGCCTTTTGGAACCTATCAGGGCAATTCCAAAAAAGCTTTAAATTCTGCTATTAGAATTATGAAAGAGTCCGGTGGTCATGCCGTTAAATTGGAAGGGGGTGAAGAAATTGCCGATTCCATAACACGCATCTTAAGTGCCGGCATTCCGGTAATGGGGCATTTAGGCCTGACACCACAATCTATTTACAAATTTGGAACTTATACCGTTAGGGCCAAAGAAGAAAAAGAAGCTGAAAAACTTTTAAATGATGCCAAACTTTTAGAGAAATTAGGCGTTTTTGCACTGGTTCTTGAAAAAATTCCGGCTGCATTAGCCGAAAAAGTAGCGCAAACTGTTGCCATTCCCGTAATCGGTATTGGTGCCGGTGGTGGTGTAGATGGTCAGGTTCTGGTTATGCATGATATGTTAGGGATGTCCAAAGATTTCAGTCCCAGATTTTTGCGACGCTATGCCGATTTACATCAAATTATGACTGAGGCTTTCAGGCAATACATTACCGATGTCAAGTCCCTTGATTTTCCAAACGAAAAGGAACAATATTAATTCCATGCGGACAACTCTTGACACTTTGCAAATAGCTTATGAGGACAACCATTTAATTGTTATTAATAAGCGCCCGGGAGATTTGGTGCAAGGTGACAAAACCGGTGATAAGCCTTTATCTGAAATTGTTAAAGATTATATTAAAATCAAATATCATAAACCCGGAAATGTTTTTTTAGGCGTGGTTCATCGTATCGATCGACCGACCAGCGGTTTGGTTATTTTTGCTAAAACTTCAAAAGCCTTAACGCGACTTAATCGCGCTTTAAAAGATAAGACAATCAAGAAAACATATTGGGCTGTAGTTAAGAAAAAACCTTTGAATGATGAAGCAACGCTTATTCATTATTTAAAAAAGAATGCCAAAAATAATAAAACGACCGTTTTTGATCGGCCGACTTCAGATGCCAAAAAAGCTGTTTTACATTATAAGATAAAAGGAACTTCTGATCGTTATTATTTACTTGAAATTGATTTGGAAACCGGAAGGCCACATCAAATTAGAGCCCAATTGGCAAAAATCGGTAGCCCTATTAAAGGCGATTTAAAATATGGCTTTTCAAGGAGCAACCCCAATGGTGGCATTACTTTGCATGCCCGCCAAATTGACTTAATCCATCCGGTTAAAAATGAGCCGATTCAAATCGTAGCTGATCCCCCTCAAGACGATATTTGGACTCATTTTGCTTAAGTATTAAAGCAAGAAAAAATATTTTGCTCTTTTTTAATTTGAATTAACCGGAATTTTATTGCGGTTAAAATTTTAAGTTTAGCTGCATAAATATATTCTTTTTGATATTAGCTTTAAAATTGTATTTTTGCTCAAATCAAAATATGATTCTATGATTTTAATAGCAGATGCCGGTTCCACTAAAACATCGTGGGTTATGGTTAATAATGAGCGAATGATTATCGGAAAATTTGAATCCGGAGGGCTCAATCCAACAGTTTTTGATGCCGAAACGCTCAGTAAGAATATCGCTCGGAACAATGAGATGCTCAATCATGCCCCTTTTATTAGAGAAATTTATTTATATGGTTCAGGCGTAGATGATCAAGTGGCTTATAACAAACTTAATAAGGTATTAAGTGGTTTGTTTGATCGGGCTGAGATTCATATTTATTCCGATATGTTGGCTGCAGCTAGAGCAACAGCCGGGACACAGCCGGGTATTGTCTCCATAATGGGCACCGGCTCAAATTCTTGTTATTTTAATGGTAAAGAAATAGAGAAAAGTATTGGCTATATGGGCTATTTACTTATGGATGATGCCTCCGGAAATTGGTTTGGTAAGCAATTATTGCGAGATTATTTTTTTAAAAAAATGCCGAAACAACTTCGGCAGCAATTTAAAAACGACTACAAAATAAAGGCAGAATCTGTCATGACACAATTATACCAAAAACCACAGCCCAATACTTATTTGGCCTCTTTTGCTCCTTTTATGAAAAATCATTATAAAAGTAAATACATCAAAGATTTATTGACACGCGGTTTTGAACAATTTGTAACACAGGAGCTGAGTGCTTATGAGCAATATAGAGATTTACCGCTGCATTTTAATGGTTCCATTGCTTTTATCTTTCAAAAGGAACTCTTGGAAGTCCTTGAAAAACAGGGTTTAAAAGCCGGTAAAATCATCAAAAATCCGGTTGAAGAATTGATTGATTTTCATGTTTAATTCAATAAGTTTTTATTAGTTTTGCTAAATTAAATTGAAGTGTTTATGGAACCGATTTTATCCAGTCGAATTAAGACTCTTTCTACCTCACAAACCATAGCTATGGCTGAGCGGGCAGCCGAACTCAAAGCCAGTGGCGTTGATATAATCAGTTT
Organism: Flavobacteriaceae bacterium; assembly: GCA_015493405.1. Classification (GTDB taxonomy): domain Bacteria; phylum Bacteroidota; class Bacteroidia; order Flavobacteriales; family Flavobacteriaceae; genus WGBX01. The sequence goes on along the minus strand of WGDF01000227.1, from coordinate 2,971 downwards.
GAGTTTAGGGGAACCTGATTTTGATACGCCTGATTATATAGTGGCAGCTGCCAAAAAAGCTATGGATGAACACTATTTTAAATATCCGCCTATTGTCGGTTATAAAGATGTGCGTGAAGCCATTGTGCGAAAACTCAAACGAGACAATAATTTGACTTATAATATCGATCAAATTGTAGTTTCAAACGGTTCCAAGCAGTCTATTTTCAATGCGGCTATGGTTTTGGTCAGTCCGGGCGATGAGGTTTTGTTGCCGGCGCCGTATTGGGTCAGTTATTTTGAGATTAGCAAACTGGTAGGCGGTAAACCAATCCCGATTAAGACTACGATTGAAAACGATTTTAAAATAACACCCCAACAACTGGAAGCTGCAATTACACCCAAAACAAAATTAATGATTTTTAATACGCCTAGTAATCCGAGTGGCTCAGTTTATACCAAGTCAGAACTCGAAGCTTTAGGGGCAGTCTTAAAAAAACATCCAAATATATATGTGATTTCCGATGAAATATATGAATATATCAATTTTAGTGGCAATTTTGCCAGTTTTGCTGAGGTTTCGGCGCTAAAAGATCGGGTTGTTACGATAAATGGCGTTTCCAAAGCTTTTGCTATGACAGGATGGCGTGTAGGTTATATGGCTGCACATCCTACCATTGCTAAAGCTTGTGCCAAAATACAAAGCCAAGTGACTTCAGGAGCCAACTCCATAGCCCAAAAAGCAATTATTGCAGCGCTGGACGGCGGTAAGTCCAAAATTCAATATATGATTGACGCCTTTGACGAAAGACGCCGATTGGTTTATCAATTGCTTAAAGATATTCCCGGTTTTAAAGTCAATATGCCGACCGGAGCTTTTTATTTTTTTCCGGATGTTTCAGCTTTCTTCGGACATACTTTTAAGGAAACACAGATTAATAATGCCACAGATTTATCTATGTATTTGCTCGAAGAGGCTAAAGTGGCAACAGTTACCGGTGAAGCTTTCGGTAATCCCGAATGCTTGCGTTTTTCTTATGCAACAAGTAAAGAAGAATTGATAGAAGCTTTTAAACGCGTTAAAAAAGCATTAAAATTTTAAAAAATATTTATGGGTATAGATGTCAAGCCATACAAAGATAAGGATAGTAGCCGCAAAGAGCAAGTAACGGAAATGTTTGATAATATTTCAGGAAATTACGATTTTATGAATCGTATCATGACTTTTGGGATTGATGTCAAATGGCGTAAAAAAGTAGTTAAAATGGTAGCGGATACCAAGCCCGAAAATATTTTGGATATTGCGACAGGCACAGGCGATTTTGCTATTATGTTGGCCGCTATCAAACCTAAAAAAATAGTTGGTCTGGATATTTCTGCCGGTATGTTGGATGTCGGTAAAAAGAAAGTTAAGGAGAATGGACTGGATAATTTGATTGAAATGGTTTTGGGCGATTCTGAAAATTTACCTTTTGAAGATAATAGTTTTGATGCTGTTACGGTTGGATTCGGGGTTCGCAATTTCGAAAATTTGGATAAAGGGCTGCTTGAAATCAATAGGGTTTTGCGTCCCGGCGGGATCTTTGTAGTTTTAGAAACCTCACAACCGGAGACTTTTCCTTTCAAACAAATTTATAAATTTCATTCAAAATATATCATTCCATTACTGGGCCGATTGTTTTCAAAAGACCAAAAAGCCTATGAATATTTACCCGAATCAGCAAAAGCTTTTCCTTATGGAAAGGCCTTCAACAATATTTTGGAAAAAAATCAGTTTATATCAGTGCAAAACAAACCACTGATGTTTGGAGCTGCCAGTATTTATAAAGCTTTTAAAAAATCGTAAATAACTCTAAAAGAATTGACATATTGTCTATGAAACAATTGCTTAAATATATTTTAATTATTCTGATATTTTGGTTGGGTATAGGCTTGAGTTATAGCCAATATACCGATGATATTCCTAAAAACAGGCCTTATTTTGATAAAAAGGAAATCTCGTGGGGATATTATTTCGGTATGAATTTTTACGATTTCAAAATTGATTACGATCAACCATACGAACATATCATTCAAGAAGCCCATCCCGGATTTCAGGTGGGTTTGGTGGGTAATTTGAATATCAATCCCAATCTGAGTTTACGCACTGAGCCGGGGGTGTTTTTTACCAATCGAAAATTAATATTTAGAAATCTGTTGACGCCCAAAGACAGTATTAGAGAGATTACTTCAAATTATGTCCAGTTACCGATTTCCGTCAAATTGAATACCATCAGATACGGCAATATACGCCCTTACATTACCGGCGGTCTTATTTTTGCTTACAATCTTAATTCTTGGGAAGATTCTAATAATGATAATGCTGCAGGCCGGTTTAGGATGCACTCCAAAGTTTGGATGTATGAAGTAGGCATCGGACTTGAAATGTATTTGTATTATTTCAAATTTACGCCCAGTATCAGAGGTGTTTTCTCACTTCAGGATGAATTGGTCAGAGATAATGATCCCAACAGTCCTTGGACCAATCATATAGAATCGATGATGACCCGTGGTGTATATATCAATTTAACTTTTGAATAATTTAAAGCCTCCACGGTATTTTTAAAATAATATTGTTTTTGGTATTAAAGTCGCTCTCAAACAATTGGGAATCCTAACGTGAAAATAAAAATAAGCAGATGAAAGAAATAGTCGTCAAAGAACATTTGGATACGGTTGATTTTTTAAAAGCCGGTTTTCCTGATGTGATGAAACCGCTTTATAAAAAGCGCTTATTTGTCATCAATATGGCTTTTGGAGTTTTATTTGTTTTGGCCAGTATTTACCTGTTTTTTGAAACCTTTAAGAATGGTATAAAGTTGGGAAGTATGCATTATTTCTATTTGTTTTTTGCTATTTTGTTTCCCTTTTTGGCTTTTTATTTAAACAGACGCGAGAAGAAATTTTATTATGATTTAGTAGATAAAATCAATGCACTTCACACCCAATATAT
>WGDF01000226.1 GCA_015493405.1 Flavobacteriaceae bacterium | reverse complement strand
CAGTGTGCACCTATGGTGCTTTTATAGATATTCACATAACAATTCTAATCAAAAATATTTTTTAAACATAAAAAATTTAGCTTTAAAACATTTTATTAAACAAAATTAACATAAAGCATATTTTTTATCTTTATTCAAACAAAACAACATAGAGCCAAAAATATTTTTTTGTATAAAACAACTTTTATTTTATCTTTACGGCTGTTTAACATTTTGTACTTTTTATACAAAATATTAAAAAAAATAGAGTAGCTCCTCCAATGAGCTACTCTATATTTAAAAAAATGCAGTAATTATTCTTTATTCCTTAATCTTAGAATTTAAACATCAATCCAAGTCTGGTATTCCAATAACTGAAATTATTAGTATTATACTGGTATTTAGTTGATAAATCCAATGATAAAAGTTTACTTAACGGTATTTCATAACCTGTGCCAATACTGTATCCCCATTCAGTTGAACTGGTTCCTGCTTGGGACATAAAATGCAAACCGGTTTCTGCCATTCCATACCATCCTTTTACAAAATGTAGCTTGGTCCCTAACATTAAAGGTACTGCTGAATTGTCTTTTAAGTCCTTATCTGCAAAGGATAAATATCCTGTTGTTAACATTCCTACCCAACCTTTACCAAAAGCCAATTGATAGCGCACCGTTGTACCAAACCAGCTTGATCCGGCAGCATCGCTAAATTTTCCCATCGGAAAACTTGTTTCATAAGCAATATCAAATCCTTGCTTATAACTATAATTATCATTAGTTGCACTTTCTTGGCCATATGACAAACTTGCAACCATAAGTAATGCCATAATAAATAGTCCTGTAATTTTTTTCATCTCTAAAAATTTTAAATTGTTTAACATTTGTACTTTTTTAATTTATTTTATTCTTTTAAAATCAGAATAATTACTGCATTTTTTTATATTCGTTCTTGCATATAATTTCATATGCTTTATAGCCAATGAGATTGTTTACGTCCACATTTACAGATTATTATAATACGACTCTTAAATAAATAATCTGCAAAATGCCTCATCTTCAAATTATGTTTTAAATCGAATCAATTCATTATCATATATTTCAATAATTAAAGTTTTAATATCTAATTATCAAACTGCTGCAGAATCCACCATTTCTTTCTGTGCTGTCATAATCATAAATTGCAAGCGGTTTATCAAATTGACTTCACTGACATCATTGTCAAAATCCAAGAACAACATACTCAAATTAGGAAATAATTCTTTCACTTTTTTCTCAATACCTTTGGACACGATATGATTGGCAATACATCCGAATGGCTGCAAACTCACCACTTGATTGACACCGTCTTCGGCAAAGGCTGCGACTTCGGCAGGAATCAACCAACCTTCGCCAAACTGATTGGCAAGCGAAATAATTTGACCGGCTTTATGGCTCAAATCCAGTATAGAATGTTGCCGTTCATAAAAACGGAAAGATTGCATAATCAAATCGGTTTTTCGTAAATAATATTTGGCATATTTTTCTAAAAACCAAAGAAAATAATCATTGATGCTTGCTTGACGCAAATTGGCATCTTTGTTAATTCTGATATTGACAAAATCTTGAATAAAAAAGTCGATAATTGGTGGCACTTTGACTTCTACGCCTTGCTCAATGAGCCAATTGACCACGTGGTTATTGCCGAAAGAATTGTATTTGATATAAATTTCGCCAACAATGCCAATTTTGGGTCGTTTTTTGTAATCGACATCTATTTGATTGAACTCATTCACGGCTTTTTTAAGCAATTTGTAAATGCTTTTTGTACGTCCTTTTTCAACTTCGGCATTGAGCAAATCATAATATTTATCCATAATACGCTTGGCAGCGCCTTTGTCTTTTTCACGGACTACCGTCGCATAAAACATCGTTGCCATAGCATCGGCAAACAGAATGGCTGATAGCGTTACCGGTAATAATTTTTTCCAATTCAGATGAAAACCGGGTTGCGGATTAATCGTCTTACCGCTTGTGCCGATACTCACAACCGGTATGTTGTCATAACCGGCAGCCAACATCCCTTTTTTAATCAAAGATAAGTAAGAACTGGCACGGCATTGTCCACCGGTTTGGGTGATACCAATAGCTATTTTATCAGGGTCATATTGTCCGGATTCAAGGGCTTGAATCACATCACCGACAACCACTGTTGCCGGATAGCAAATCTCGTTATTGGAATATTTCAGCCCGTATTCCACTGATGCTTTGGAAGCCGGCGGCAGGTTGACGAGTTTATAGCCCGCCAATTTGAATAACGCCGGAATAAACGGGGAATAAAATTCGGAAAAATGCGGGGCTAATATGGTTCTTTTTTCTTTATCTTCTTCAATAAACTCAGGTGTTACCGCTCTTTCTTTGAGTCCTTGTTGGTCATCTATTTCTCTGACTCTTAAAGATTCAAGCATAGACCGTAATCGTAATTTGACCGAACCAATCGAGTTGATATCATCAATTTTTATCAATGTATGAATTTTGTTGCCGGTATGCAAAATATCGGCGACTTCGTCAATAGAAATGGCATCTGGACCGCAGCCGAAAGAATTGAGTTGCACCAACTGGAATTCTTGTCCTTGTTCGGCAACCCATTGTGCCGCATTATAAATCCGGTTGGTATAAGACCATTGGCTAATCACTTGCAATTCCGAAAATTTTAATTTTTCCGGTAAAGGCAAAGCGTCTTCCGTTAAAACATCTACGCCTAAATTGGTCAAAATAGACGGTATTTTATGATTAATCAACGGGTCGGTATGATAGGGTCTGCCCGCCAAAACAATCGTCATTTTTTCCTTGGGATTTGCTTTGGTTTCCGCAATAATTTCTTGTCCTTTTTGTTTAATAGCGGCTTTAAAATCATCTTGGGCTTTTAGGGCATCTGCAAATACCCGTTTAAAAGATTTTTTATCAACGCCCAAGGTTTTAAAGTAGTCATAACAAGCTTTTTCCAACAAAGTTTCATCTTTGAAGTTGACCGTCGGGCTATCTACCGGAATACTATAACGTTTTTGGGGTTCGATACTGTTGCGAATCACGTCGGCATAGCCACTAATGACCGGACACATATAAGTGTTATCCGATTGTTCAAATTCATTTTTTTGATAATACGCCATCGGATACAAAATGCGATCTACTTTTTTGTCAATCAACGATAGGATATGACCGTGAACGAGTTTCGCCGGAAAACAGACATTGTCGGACATAATGGTCCCTTGTCCGTTTTCGTAAAGCTGGTCATCGGATTCGTCCGATAGCACGATTTCAAAGCCCAATCCGGTTACCAACCGGTGCCAAAACGGATAATTTTCATAAAGATTCAACACACGCGGCATCCCTATTTTGAGTTTGGTATTTTGTTCAAATTCCGGTAGCACAGCCGGCCGGTCAAACAAAAGATTGTATTTATATTCGAGCATATTGAAACCTTCGGCTTGTTTTTCGCCCGAATTGGAAAAAATCGTTTCACATTTGTTGCCCGAATAAAAGATGTTGTTGTTATCAAAAATAAACTTGGTAATACTACAATCGTTGGTACAACCTTTACAATGGATATTCCGGGTGGCATAATGACTGACACCGTTCAAGGTTTTGATTTCCTTAAATGAGATATGGTTTAAATCCGTTTCAATAGCTTTTTGATATTCTTTAAGCGAAATCAGAGCTGCCCCATAGGCGCCCATCAATTCAGGTATATCAGTACACATCACTTTCTTTTTGGTCAGCACTTCCAAAGCGCGGTGAACAGCCGGATTTTTAAAAGTCCCGCCTTGTACGACAATATGGTCGCCTAGTTCGTCAGGATCACGTAGTTTCAGTACTTTGTAAAGTGCATTTTTGATAACCGAAATAGCCAATCCGGCACTGATATCTTCTACGCTTGCATTCTCACGTTGTGATTGTTTGACTTTGGAATTCATAAACACGGTGCAACGCGTTCCCAAATCAACAGGATTCATAGCATTCATCGCTTTGGTGGCAAAATCGCCTACCGAAAAGCCCATCGTGTTACCGAAAGTTTGAATAAAAGAACCACAGCCGGACGAACAACTTTCGTTCA
>WGDF01000225.1 GCA_015493405.1 Flavobacteriaceae bacterium | reverse complement strand
TTTATTTTTGCTTTTTCTAAATCATCGTTAACAATAATAACATCAAAATCTTTGGCATATTGCATTTCTTCACCGGCTTTTGCTATACGCATTTTAATTTTTTCGGGCGTTTCGGTTTGTCTTGATTGCAAACGTTTTTTTAATTCTGATACTGACGGCGGTTGTACAAATATAGCCAAGCTATTGTCCGGATATTGTTTCTTGATATTTAAACCGCCTTTAACATCTATATCGAAAATGACATTTTTTCCGTCGTTTAATAAACGGGCAACTTCCGATTTCAGGGTGCCGTAAAAATTATTTTTATAGACTTCTTCCCACTCGACAAATTCTTTATTTTTGATTTTTTGTTTAAAAGTTTCCGGAGAGATAAAATAATAATCTTTGCCGTCTATTTCATTAGGACGTTTACCTCTGGAAGCCGCCGACACCGAAAAAGCCAAATTTAACTCGGGATGTTGTAATAAATAATGAACCAATGTTGTTTTACCACTACCCGAAGGGGCCGAAAAAATAATGAGTTTGCCTTTTTTCATCTTAAAAAATTTGCTTTCAAAGATAACGTATTTTTTTATTTTATCTCACACTTCATTTGACTTCTAACATAGGATGTCGGACAATTTTTCACTAAATTTGCTCTTGAAATTTTTCTTTTATGCGAAAAGCAACCCAAAAAACAAGCATCGGTTTTTATAACCTTGAAAATTTTTTTGATACTTATGACGACCCCAACACGGCAGATGATGCTTTTACGCCGAAAGGTATTATGCATTGGATTAAAAAACGTTTCCAACGCAAGTCGAAAAAGATTGCCTATACTATTCAACATATTGGTTTAGAAGAAACGGATTTACCACCGGTATTGTTGGGTTTGGCAGAAATTGAAAATAAGCGGGTCTTAAAAAATATTGTCAAGCAAAAAAATCTAAAAGCTTTTCATTACGGCTATGTACATTACGATTCCGGCGACCGGCGTGGTATGGATGTCGCTTTGCTTTATCAAAAAGATTGGGTACAGATATTAGAGTCCAAAGCATATCCTTTGATACTTTATAATGATGCCGGCGAAGCTTACCGCTCGCGGGATATTTTATATGTCAAAGCTGCTGTTTTTGACGAAATTTGGCATATTTTTATCAACCATTGGCCCAGCAGGAGAGAAGGAGATTTTGAATCGGACTTTAAACGTTATGAAGCCGCAGAAAAATTATCGGAATTAATAGATTATGTATATTACGAACAACCTGATGCCAAATTTGTCATCATGGGCGATTTTAACACCGACCCCGATGACCCGCATCTTGCTGAGCTTGTTAGTAACCGGAATTTATGGCATCCGGCATTTGAATTATTTAAACATCATCAAGGCAGTATAAACCATCATGGCGATTGGCATTTGTTTGATCAAATCTTATTTAGCCGGAATTTTATAAACGGCACCGGACTTCGATATGATGACTTTAAAATATTTAAGCCGCAATTTTTAAAAATTTGGCGCGGTAAACACAAAAATCAACCTTTTAGAACTTATAAAGGTAAAAAATATCAAAACGGTTACAGTGATCATTTTCCGGTCTATGCTTTGCTAAAAAGAAACTAAATATTTCAAGTAAAAACAACAAATTGTAATGTAGTTTTAAGAAAAGGAAAGCTTGTTTGTTATCATCTATTCGCACTAGACACATAATATTTCCTCAATTCATCAAATTTTATGCAGAATTAATATCTAAAAAAAAATACACCGGTAAGCAACTCATAGGATGAAGCACAAAAAATCATCAATTCATCAGATAACCAACTAAACAATATAACCATATCAACAATAAATACTAAATTTGCCAAAGAATTTTATTATAATGAACCTATTTTTAAAACGGCTTAAGACACTCTTGCTACGTTTGAGCATCTTGTTTGTGATTTATCAATTTTTACGCTTGGTTTTCTTTTTATACAACCGGCATCATTTTCAAGATGTTGATTTCTCGCACTATATGACCATGGCAAAAGGCGGTTTACGTTTTGACTTGACCGGTATTTTATATCTCAATTTGCTATACATTGTTTTATAT
>WGDF01000224.1 GCA_015493405.1 Flavobacteriaceae bacterium | reverse complement strand
CATTGATATCACGCGGGAAAATTTGAGCCGTTCCATTGTATTCAGAACCAATACCGGTAATATTTACCGTAACGGTAGGAATAGTTTCACCCACTAAATCACTAAATGCAGTTCTTAAAACCACAGTATTGGAATTGGCATCGCTTACGGTATAGCTTTTGTTACCAACAAATTCAGTGTCTGATGCAGGATCAATTGTGACATTTTCAATTTTAATCAACTCGGATTCATAATCATCGTGGTTGGTGTTATAATCGGAAATAGTAACGACTTGCGGCGTTTGAACGGTATTGTTACCGGTCATTGCAAAATCTTCCGTTAATTCAATTTCCAAAACACCGTGAAAATCTGTTAACTGTCCTTTAATATCGGTGATACCATCACCATTATTCGGTTGATTGGTCGTCATACCGGCAGGAACATAAGCCATCATTCCGGCTGTCGCATCTTGAAAATAGCCTTTAACAGCACCAGTTTGATAAGATTGGCCGGCAGTTACAAAAGCTTCACCGGTAAAATGATAATAATCGCCAACGGTTCCGGATCTTAAATCAGCCAATGTAGCTACTTGTGTATAACTGGCCACACTAAAATTGACAGAAGCAGAAACATCGGGATTTAAAGGCGTACCGCTATTGTCAACCAATTGTAAGGTTACGGTATGTGATGACCCCGGTGCCAAAGGCGTAACCGTGATAGGGGTAGCGTCATATTTATTAACAGGAGCTGCACTATCAACCGTATAAACCATATAACCATCGCCGCCGGATTGTGCAATCGTAAAGTTTTGAACAGCAAAAGCCACATCAACACTAGTTGTATTGGGGGCGAAAACTTCATTATTTGTTGGTGCTGTTATACTTAATGATGGAGTGCTTGAACAACCTGTAAAAGACCCTAAATCACTCCAACCGGTATCTATACCAGTAACAACCCATTCAGAATCATTAGCATCTGTTCCTGCAGATGAAGCCCAGTCACTATTTGGGCTACAAACAGTAGATTTTCTAGTTAACGTATGATTTGCTGTTGCACCAGAGACACCTGCAACATCCCAAGCAGAACCCGGATCAACTCCGATTTCACCAATGACATCAATGGCAGTACCGCTTTTTAATAATGCTAACGCATCATCACCGTTAAAATAGGTTACTTGACTCGTAGTATCTGCCACATTTAAAATACTTTGATCAGCTTGAGAGTTAGCAATAACATAAACATCACCAGTTGTTAATGTAGTGCCTGCATTAAATGTTAACGTTTTTGTAGCAGTTGCTGAGCCATTAGAATAAAGTTCAACACTGTATGATGATAAATCTACATCGGCTCCTGTACCATTATAAATTTCAATGAATTTATTACTGGAACTTCCTTCCCCGTACATGCTAAAATACAAATCTGTAGCCTGCCCGAAAGAAAAAGAGACTGTAATAATACTAAATAATAATAAGTAAAGCTTTTTCATAATTAATTGTTTTTAAAATTATTCTCAAATTTACAAAAAAAGCCTAAAAATTCAAATTAATTTACGGTAAAGTTACAGCCTGATATTTTTATTAATATTTAAAGTAGCAGCCGCTGTTTTAAAGGGAGATAAACGTAAAAATAAATTTCGATTTAAAGCTATATCTTGTTGTTTTTGAAATAAAATTCCAAAATTTAAAGCCAAATGTTTGGCCAAATATTCTTGCTCCGGTTGCCCTGGCGTCGGAATCAAAAGTACTTTTTTTTGCATAACTACCATATCCATAATTGAAGTATAACCCGAACGTAAAATGATGTTTTCGGAACGGTTAATCAAACTTTCCAAATCTTGAGTAGTCAGGTAGTTATAAACCGTAACTCCTTGGATTGAAGTTTGTGTCTTTTGGCCTTCAACCCGTCCTTGCACCAGCGCTGATTTTAAATCCAATTGAGACAATATACTTAATAATTTCTCTTCGAGTAAATACCGTTGAGGTTCGGGGCCAGACAAGATAGCCAAAACATCATATTCCGGAGAGACTTCTCGTCGCGCCATACGACTGAGCGGCCCAATATAGTTAACTTTGTCCGGCAGGATTCGGGGGTGCCCCAGCCGGCCGCTTAAATTGGGATTTCCGGACAGGTCGGGCACCCAGATTTCATCAAATTTTTTATATATTTGGGCGTGTATCCAAGTG
>WGDF01000223.1 GCA_015493405.1 Flavobacteriaceae bacterium | reverse complement strand
TTATTATTTGAGATATTATATATTACCCACCTTAATCGATATAGAACCAATTAATTAAACCATTTTGACTAAAGGAGGTCTTATAAATATAAAACTTTAAAACTTATATAGTATGAAATCCAATTTTTTTTATGTGTTGACTTTATTTATTTTTTTAGGGCTTAGCGCGTGCAGTTCTCGCACTGCTTTAGCACAAAGAAATACTCAGGTAAGGGTGGTTTATGTCAAAAAAACACCGCCACAACCTAAATTTGAAGTTTATAAAAGATGTAATAGATACCACATTTGGGTCAAAGGACATTGGCAATGGAATGGTCATTTTTATATATGGAAAAAAGGGCATTGTGTCAAAAAGAGAAGGGGTTTTATATGGGTGCCGGGGCATTGGAAACATACCCCGCATGGTTGGAAATGGATGCCGGGACATTGGCGCTAAAGAATAGTCTCAATAAAAATTGAGTCGAGGGTATATCAACATAACTTGATATTGTTGCAAAACTCATTTTACCAAAATCTACAATGTGGCAAAACTTTATCATTTCTTGTTTATGATGTTTTAAAAATATAATATGTCATTTTGTCATAAGGTTTTTATTTTTGTTATCTTTGCATAGAGGCAATTATTAATTTTATAATTTTTTTTATGTTCGAGCATTTGCAAAGTATAAAACAACGTTTTGGTATTATTGGTAATGATTCCGGTCTTAATAGAGCTATTGACAAAGCTTTACGAGTGGCACCTACTGATATTACCGTGTTGATTACCGGAGAAAGCGGGGTAGGAAAAGAGAATGTACCTAAAATTATACACCAATATTCGCATCGAAAACATGGGCCTTATTTTGCGGTTAATTGTGGTGCTATTCCCGAAGGAACGATTGATAGTGAGTTATTCGGACACGAAAAAGGCTCCTTCACCGGTGCTGCCACAACACGAAAAGGTTATTTTGAAGTTGCTGACGGCGGCACACTTTTTTTAGATGAAGTCGGGGAACTGCCCTTAACAACACAAGTGCGTCTGCTCAGAGTCTTGGAAAACGGTGAATTTTTGAAGGTTGGTTCATCCAAAGTGCAAAAAACCGATGTGCGTATCGTTACGGCAACCAACAAAAATCTATTAAAATTAATTTCCGATGGTAAATTCAGAGAAGATTTATATTACCGTTTAAACACCGTAGAAATTGATTTGCCGCCTTTAAGAGATCGCAAAGGTGATATTCATTTGCTTTTTAGGAAATTTGCATCGGACTTTGCTCAGAAATACGGCAAACCGGCCATTAGATTAACTCCCGATGCCATTGCCATTCTCGAAAGCTATGAGTGGCCCGGCAACATCAGGCAATTGAGAAATATTGTAGAAGAAATTTCTGTGATGGAAGAACACCGATCAGTTGACGGGGAAACCTTAAAACATTATTTACCGCTTTATCGTAAGCGATTTCCAACAGTTATCGCTTCTGAAACAGCTCATTTTGATTTTAATAAAGACCGAGAAATTCTATACAAATTGATCTTTGATTTAAAAAAAGACATTGATACTTTAAAATCACAAATTCAAAATCCACCGAAGACCTTACATTTGACAGAAAATTACAAGCAACAACCTACTGTCAAACAAACAGATGAAGGGGTCGAAATAATATATCAAGGTGATAATTATGATGATAATAAGCCTCATATTTTAAATGATCCACCTATCATAGAGGTAGATCAATATCAAGAAGAATCTTTGTCTTTGCAAGATAAAGAAATAGATTTAATTCAAAAAGCATTGGACAAATACCATGGTAAAAGAAAAAAAGCGGCTGAAGAATTAGGAATTTCCGAACGCACTTTATACCGTAAAATCAAACAATATAATCTGCAATGAAAAATCTGATTTTATATAGTTTTATTCTTTTTCTAAGTCTCAATTTTTCGGCTTGCAAAGTCAATTATTCTTTTTCGGGCATCAATATATCCAAAGATGTCAAAACTTTTCAAGTCGATTATATTCCCAATAACGCCCCTCTTATTGTGCCTGGGCTCAATGAAGATTTTCGCAATATGTTAATTGACCGAATCAATCAGCAAACCAATCTGACGCAAGTCAAAGAAAACGGTGATGTTATTTTTCAAGGTGAGATAACAGATTATCGGGTAGAACCGGCAGCTCCTGCAGCAGGACAAACAGCTTCGCAAAACCGATTGACAATTGGTATTAAAATAGATTATATCAATAATAAAACACCTGAAGATAATATCACTAAAAAATATTCATGGTATAAAGATTATCCCGCTAATATCAGTCGAACTGACATTGAGTCCGAAGCCCATAAAGAAATTTTAACGACTATTTTGGATAATTTATTCAACGATACACTAGCCAAATGGTAAAAGCATCTGACACTATATTAAGACTTTTTGAAGATGATCGATTACTCAATAAAGAAATTGATCAGGTTGATGATGCTATAGCCAAGTATCCTTTTTTTCAACAGGCTTGGGCTTTAAAAACGCGTTTTTTCAAACTGAAAAAAACTTATACGACAACCGCTTTGCAACAAACGGCTATCAGAACCATAGACCGTCGCGTGTTGTTTGATTTTTTAGAGACGCCCGAACGTCAATTGCTAAGGCAACAAAAACCGGTTCAAATTCAAAAACCGGCAGAAAAAGCAGAAACGAAATTACTTCCTGATAAATCGGAAGTTTCAGTTGAAGTGTCAGCCGATAAAAAGCCGGCAAAAGCACCGGAAATTTCAAAACCGGAAGAAAAATTGAATTATTTTGAATGGATTCAACGGCTGAAACAAACTGAGAAACCAAAAAATAAATCTAAAATTGATTTGATTGACCAATTTCTCAAAGCTCGTCCCAAAATCGTTCCTAAGAGAAATATTGAAGTGAAACCGCCTGATATTATTGAAAAAAGCGTAGTTGAAAAACAAATGCTGATGACCGAAACATTAGCCCGTTTATACCTTAAACAAAAAAAATATGACAAAGCAATACAAGCTTTTAGGATATTAAGTTTGAAATATCCAAAAAAAAGTAGTTATTTTGCAAATCAAATCAAAGAAATAAAACAAAATTTAAAATAAGTTATTATGAGTTTATATGTTTTTATATTACTAATTGCAATTGTTGCTTTTTTGTTAATCACTGTTATTATGGTGCAAAATCCCAAAGGTGGTGGTTTAGATTCTAATTTTGGTGGCGGTGGTGCCAATATGTTTGGCGGCGTGCAACAAACGACGGATTTTTTAGATAAAGCCACTTGGTTTTTATTTGGTTTGTTGGTCGTTTTAATTTTGATTTCCAACACAGCTGTTATGAGTGTGGGTACCGCTGATAAGGCTCCTGTTAAGCAAGCCATAGAAAATCATATACCGACTCAAAAAGAGACGCAAAAACCGATGCCCAATCCAATGATTCCAAGTGACAAAAAGGGTCAAAAATAAATTGATTTAATTTTTATATTGAAGTGTCAGTCTGCCAGATTGACACTTTTTTATTGATATAATGCTCTGAAACGCTCATGGCATAATTTCTGTAAAAACAGAAGTGAATTTAAAAAACAAAAAAACATTATACTATGGCAAAAAATATTCAATTTGATATCGAAGCAAGAGATCAATTAAAAAAAGGCGTAGATGCCTTAGCAAATGCTGTTAAAGTAACTTTAGGACCTAAAGGTCGTAATGTTATTATCGAAAAATCATTTGGTGGCCCTCAAGTGACCAAAGATGGTGTCACAGTTGCTAAAGAAATTGAACTGGAAGACCCTTTAGAAAATATGGGCGCTCAAATGGTTAAAGAAGTTGCTTCTAAAACCAATGATTTAGCCGGTGATGGTACAACTACTGCTACGGTTTTAGCTCAAGCTATGGTTAAAGAAGGGCTTAAAAATGTTGCAGCAGGCGCCAATCCTTTAGACCTGAAAAACGGTATGGATAAAGCGACTCAAGTCATTGTTAAAGAACTTGGAAAGCAAACTGTTGCAGTCGGTAATGATTTAGAAAAAATTAAACAAGTTGCAGCTATTTCAGCCAATAACGATGAAAATATCGGTAAAATGATTGCCGATGCTTTTGATAAAGTCGGTAAAGATGGTGTTATAACGGTTGAAGAAGCCAAAGGTATGGACACTTATGTCGATGTGGTTGAAGGTATGCAATTCGATCGGGGCTATCTTTCACCCTATTTTGTGACCAATCATGAAAAGATGGAAGTAGAATTAGAAAAACCGCTTATTCTTTTAGTTGATAAAAAGATATCAACAATGAAAGATTTATTACCGGTTTTGGAAAAATCAGCTCAAACGGGCCGTCCTTTGTTAATTATTGCTGAAGACATAGAAGGCGAAGCTTTAGCCACTTTAGTGGTTAACAAATTGCGTGGAACTTTAAAAATAGCAGCAGTCAAAGCACCCGGTTTCGGTGATCGTCGCAAAGCGATGTTAGACGATATTGCAGTTTTAACCGGTGGCACGGTCATCTCTGAAGAACGTGGTTACACGCTCGAAAATGCCGATTTGGAAATGTTAGGTCAAGCTGATCGTATTTCTATCGATAAAGATAATACGACTATTGTCGGTGGTGCCGGAGATAAAAAAGCGGTAGAAGACAGAGTAAAACAAATCAAAGCTCAAATAGAAACGACAACTTCTGATTACGATAAAGAAAAATTGCAAGAACGTTTGGCCAAATTGGCCGGCGGTGTTGCTGTTATTTATGTCGGGGCACCATCTGAAGTAGAGCTCAAAGAAAAGAAAGATCGCGTTGACGATGCATTAAACGCAACTAGAGCTGCTGTTGAAGAAGGTATTATTGCCGGAGGTGGTGTCGCATTGGTAAGAGCGCAAAAAGCGCTTAAAAAAGTTAAAACCGACAATAAAGATGAAGAAACAGGTATTCGTATTGTAGAACGTGCTATTGAAGAGCCTTTACGACAAATTGTCGATAACGCCGGCAAAGAAGGTGCTGTTGTTGTAGGTAAAGTTCTTGAAGGCGAAGGCGATTTTGGTTATGATGCCAAAAATGATCAATATGTCAATATGTTTAAAGCCGGTATTATAGATCCCAAAAAAGTAACGCGTGTTGCTTTGGAAAATGCCAATTCGGTTTCCAGTATGATTTTAACTACGGAAGCTGCTATTACCAATATTAAAGAAGAAAATCCGGCAGCTGCTATGCCGCCAATGGGTGGCGGTATGCCCATGATGTAAAGAAATAAATTTTTAAACTAAAAAAACTGACTTTGCTAAGCAAGGTCAGTTTTTTTTATTCTAAATAATAGAAGTAATTATTCTACTTCAAAAGTTTGTCCGGAAAATAATAATTCATCAAAACTTTTAATAGGATTAATTTCTTTGGCATAAGCCGTAATTTCTTTTTCTCTATCCTCTAAAGTTTTGTCATCAACGGCACGGATAACCCCCATAACGACAGGAGCTTTCATATTGATTAAGGCCATATGTAAAGTAGGGTCAGGCTCTTTGGCATCATGGACTAAAATGTCTTTTTCGGTGATCCCGTTTTCACCAATTGTAACGACTTTCAGCTTCATGCCATCTAAGACCAAACCTTTATCTTGGTTTTTACCAAAAATCATAGGTTTGCCATGTTCTACGACCAATTGCGCATCAGCTTTAACTGTTTTATCAGCGATATTTTTGTAGGCGCCATCGTTAAAAATAACACAATTTTGCAAAATTTCAACTAGGGATAAACCTTTGTGCTTATCGGCTTCAATATATAATTTCGTTTGCAATTTTGAATCATTTCCGGCAGCACGAGCAAAAAATTTGGCTTGTGCACCTATGGCTAATTCTCCCGGATTAAAAGGGGCTTGCACATTGCCATAAGGAGACGATTTTGTTTTTTGTCCCAATAATGAAGTCGGAGAGAATTGGCCTTTGGTTAAACCGTAAATTTCGTTGTTAAACAAGATATAGTT
>WGDF01000222.1 GCA_015493405.1 Flavobacteriaceae bacterium | reverse complement strand
ATCCCGATATGCCCAAAGTCATTTTTAAACATTTATGGGATGAACTCAAACAGGGGCATGATGTGCGTGCCATTATCAAAAATTTGGCCAAAGACGGTCGCTATTATTGGGTTATTACCAATTTTTATCCCTTGTATGATGAGGATGGCAAAATTATCGGTTATTATGCCCGTCGTAAGGCTGTGCCGCAGCACGTCAAAGAGGAAGTTGCCAAGTTATATAAAACTTTGAAATCTTTGGAAGACCAAGGTGGAATGGAAGCTTCTGAAAAATATTTACAACAGTGGCTTAAAGAGCACCATACAACTTATAACGACTATGTAGAAAGCTTATTTGGCGGTGATAAAGAATTGATTGAACGTTACTTAAAATCTGAAATATCAGATGCCGATTTATCCAAATGCGAAGATAAATTTATTTCCAAATTTGAAAAAGAACATGGACAGAAGAAAAAAGGTGGTTTTTGGAGTAAACTCTTTGGAAAATAAAGACTTAAATCTTAAAAAGTTATTAACAGGTGTTTTTACAGACACCTGTTTTTTTATGTTTTAATCAATAATATTGGGTTTATTTTTTAAATTGATGAATATTTTATAATAGAATTGTGTTTTTTTTAAACATTTATCAAACGCAAATTGTTGATAATTAATGGAATAGTTGAGATTAAATTTACATAAGAAAAGCTTATTTTTAATATATTTGAAAGTTCAAACAAATAAACAAGCAATATGAAATTTAAATTACTATTTAGCTTATTTATAATAAGTTCAATCTTAAAATCTCAAATTCCCGCCGGTTATTATGATGCCGCCAACGGTAAAACCGGTTATGAATTAAAAACTGCTCTTAAAAATATTATAACTAATGGTCATAACGACAAAGGCTACGATGCTTTATATACTTTATACCAAAGTTCAGATGTTGATAATTATTATGAAAACGATCAGACCTTATTAGATATGTATTCTGAAAAGCCTTCAGGTGCTGATAGTTATGAATATGTTCAAACGGGCGATAAATGTGGATCTTATTCCAATGAAGGAGATTGTTATAATCGCGAACACCTTATGCCACAATCTGTATTTGGTTCAGCATCACCTATGAAAAATGACGGGCATTTTGTCGTTCCTTCTGATGGTAAGGTCAATGGTGAACGAAGCAATTATGCGTTTGGTATTGTTACCAATCCCACTTGGACTTCAACAAATGGTAGTAAAGTAGGACCCAATGCAACAGCCGGCTATTCAGATACGGTTTTTGAACCGATAGATGAATTTAAGGGTGATATTGCCCGTATGTTGTTTTATTTTGCCACACGCTATGAAGACCAAGTATCGAGTTGGTCACATCCGATGCTCAATGGTACTTCAGACCAAGTATTTTCAAACTGGTTTCTTGATATTTTATTGCAATGGAATACGGATGACCCTGTAAGTCAACGTGAAATAGACCGTAATGAAGCCGTTTATAATTTTCAAGGAAACCGTAATCCCTATATTGACCATCCGGAATGGGTTAATGAAATTTGGGATAGTCAAAATAATAATTCAGGTTCCACTTGTATTGATGAAGATTTTGTTGATTTTTCCGATTGGACCAATCAAGGCACAGCAAATGATACCAGTTCGTCTCATTATGGCAATGCTTCTCCTTGTAGAGCATTTGGTTCAAATGATTATATGATTTCGCCATCAGTAGATAATCCGAATACATTGCAATTTCATCAAGATGCTAGTGGTGGCGGTGATGGCAATTCCGTTACTTTGGAATATAAAATAGGAACCGGCTCTTGGGTGCAATTTTATACATTTAATGTTGATAAAAATGGTGCAGACGAAAGTGTGGACTTAACCAATTTATCAGGAGTGGATTTATCCACGGAAACAGATGTAACATTCAAATTTAATTCAACTTTTAACACTTGGTATTTAGATGATGTGGTGGTACAATGTGGTGCCCCCGCCACTAGTGGTCCTACCATTGCCAACATCACCCAAACCCCAACCGCCGTTACCTCATCCGATACCGTTAGTGTCTCTGCCGACGTAACAGACCCTGACGGAATTAATGGTGTAGAGTTACATTGGGGGACAACAAGTGGAAATTTGAATACTACCATTTCAATGAGTTTGGCATCCGGCGACACTTATACTACCGACACCGATATTCCCGCCCAAGCAGACGGCACAACTGTGTATTACGAGATTTATGCGTTAGATAACAATGCCGATGATACAACGTCTCCCGAACAAAGTTATACGGTTAATGATAACCCGCCTTGTGCATCCGAGTTAATCATTTCGGAATATATTGAAGGTAGTAGTAATAATAAATATTTGGAAATTTATAATGGTACGGGGGCTACAGTCAATATGCATGATTATGATGTAAGGATTTATTCTAATGGAAGTAGCACTGTCTCAACAACTATTAATTTAGATAATGTAAATTTGGCTGACGGTGATGTTTATGTCATTGCCCATTCCTCTGCTACTGCATGGAGCGGTACACCCGACCAAACATCCGGTAGTCTGGGTTTCAACGGCGATGATGCTATAGAATTATATAACACTGCATCTGGACAATCCGCAGATATTATCGGGCAAATTGGAACTGACCCGGGTTCTCATTGGGGTAGTGGTTCTACTACAACAGAAAATCATACGCTTGTAAGAAAAGCATCCATTACTTCCGGCGATACAGACGGTACTGATGCCTTTGACCCGGTAGTGGAATGGGACGGCTATGTGCAAGATGAGACCTCATATCTCGGTAGCCATACCATGAATTGCGGTGCTTGTGCCGAACCAACAACCGATGCAACTTTCCACGCTAATTCGCCGCAAAGTATCACGACTACCTCGCTCACATTGAATTGGAACAATGGCGATGGCGAAAATAGAATTGTGGTCATGCGTGAAGCCAATCCGGTTGGTTTTGTGCCGGTTGATGATACCACTTACACCGCCAATGCCGATTTTAGTGCCGGTACCGATGTTGGAACAAATGAAAAGGTCGTTTACAACGGAAACGGCTCTACGGTTGATGTTACCGGTTTAACACCCGGAACCTTGT
>WGDF01000221.1 GCA_015493405.1 Flavobacteriaceae bacterium | reverse complement strand
ACAAAATTCTTATATTTGCTGTGAAAAAATAATTTACATTTGTAATATGGATCAAATTTCTAAACGACTTGAAAAAATATTATCGCATTATAATTTATCGGCGGGTCAATTTGCTGAAAAAATCGGGATACAAAAAAGTAGTGTGTCACATTTGATGTCGGGACGAAATAAGCCTTCTTACCAATTTCTGTCAAAATTGGCTACCACCTACCCTGATATAAATCTCAATTGGTTTATTACGGGAGAAGGCGCTATTTTTAATTTTGCTGACCAAAGTCCCGAATATGAGAATCTCAGAGAAGAGAAAATACCATCCGCTTCTGAACTATCTATGCCTCAAGTAAAGAATAAGAATGAAAAAAAAGAAATTCATCTTGATCAAACATCAAAGACAAATAAGGTTGAAAATATTATCATGATTTATGATGATGACACATTTAAACTCCTAACCAAAACTTAAGAGTCAATGTGTATCAATGAAGTAACTGATATAAGTTCCAAATTTATCGCTTGAATACCTATATTGACAATAAAGTCAAGAAAAATCGGAATTTGTCTTAAGAAATAATTGAAGCGATGAGTTTACGCATACCGGCATTGTTTCTAAATTCACATAAAAAAATACCCTGCCACTGCCCCAAATTTAGTTTACCATTTGTGATGGGAATCGTAATATCCGTGCCTATCATAGCAGCTTTGATATGAGCCGGCATGTCATCGCTTCCCTCTATAGTATGGGTATAATATGGCATATCCTCCTTTACAATATCATTAAAAGCTACTTCCATATCATCGCGAACCGTCGGATCAAAATTTTCATTAATCATAATACTTGCCGAAGTATGTTGAATAAATAAATGCAATAAGCCCGTTTGAGGGAGCAATGCACCAATTTCATTTTCAATAATATCGGTAATGAGATGATAGCCTCGTTTATGAGTGGGTAAAACAATTGTTTTTTGTTTCATAGTTTAATTTTTAATCCTTTTGTAGCCAAAAAGTTTATGACTTTTAATCTGGTTTGCAATTTCTTCGGGAACTAAATTTTCCCAATCCGGAATTCCTTTTTGAATTTGATCAATTAATTCACGGTTATACGTTTTCAAAAGCGCTTCATCATAATTTACGAGATCAACAAACTTTCCTTGATGCTTAAAGTATTCAAATAAATCTTGCATTTCATCATCCAATTTAATATTCCGGCTGCAAATTACTTTATTTTCTTGACGGCCTTTATAAGGATAAATGTATAATTTCATTTTTTTATTAAATAATTTACCCATCGCTTCAAGAACACCGCCGCTCAAATGTTTATAATAATTTTTATCAAAAAGTTTGATTAAATGATTAGCGCCTATAATCAAGCCCATGCGTTCTTTACTAAATCTTGAAAAATATTCTGATAAGCGGTAATATTCCTTGAAATTACTCACCATAACCATCTGATTTAGAGAGCTTAAAAGATTAACCCGATCTAAAAAGTCTTTTTCGTTAATATCATTTTCACCGTTAGATAAATTATCCAATGTCATTTCTATGATTAAATCAATCTTATCGGGATTGACATCTTTTTCTTTTTTGAATGCCGATAAACCTTTTTCAAGCATATCGAGTGCCAATTGGGTCACCGGTCTGAAACTACCGCGTAAAGCTAAAATATTTTTCTTGTATAATTCATCAGCCGGCAATAGATTAAAACCATCGGGACCAAACATGACAGCATCCGTAAAGCCGTTTTTAACCAATAAAAGGCTCATTAAGCGATTGTCAACAAAGGCAAAACGGGGACCGGAAAAGTTGATCATATCAATTTCAATTTTATCCTTATCAATATAATCATATAAGGAAACCAATAAGTCTTTCGGATTGTCATTGTAATAAAAAGCCCCGTAAATCAAATTGACGCCCATTTTACCCAAAGTTTCTTGCTGATGCTTGACATCATTCTCGTGAAAACGGATGTGTAAAATGATTTCATTATAAGCTTCATAAGGCCCCAGTTGAAAACGAATACCTATCCAACCGTGGCCTTTAAATTTTTTTGCAAAATCAATTGTCGCTACTGTGTTGGCATAACTGAAATAAAAACGATCGGGAAATTCCTGATGGTCAATGCGTTCTTCCAGAAGAGTGGTCTCATGGACTAACATTTTTTGAAGCCGATTTTTGGTTACATAACGCCCATCGGATTCACGACCATAAATAGCATCACTAAATTCTTTGGAATAAGCCGACATCGCTTTGGCAATTGTTCCTGAAGAGGCTCCTGCTCTAAAAAAATTTCGAGCGGTTTCTTGCCCCGCACCTATTTCGGAAAAGGAACCGTAGATATTTTGATTTAAATTTATTTTAAGCGCTTTTTGCATCGGTGTCGGTGCAGACTTAAGCTCTATATCCCCTTTTAAACTTACCGGCATACTGTCTTATTTTTTTGTCAAAAATAGGAAAAACAAATTGAAAAAACGAATAAAAAAAATGAATTCCGGAAGTTAAGTTTCCGAAATTCATTTGATCATATTTTAGGCGATTCCGAGTCTTCTGTAATATTATTTTACAAACCTTTTAACTCTTGCACAACCTTAGTTAAAGCCGATTTGGCATCGCCAAACAGCATAGAAGTTTTCGGATTGTAAAAGAGTTCATTTTCAATACCGGCATAACCGGGTTTCATACTTCGTTTATTGACAATAATATTTTTAGCATTTTCGACATCCAATACCGGCATCCCGTAAATAGGGCTACTCGGATCATTATGTGCTGCCGGATTAACAACATCATTTGCACCAACCACCAAAACAACATCAGTATTGGCAAATTCATTATTAATATCTTCCATATCAACCAATTTATCATAATCGACATTGGCTTCGGCCAGTAGAACATTCATATGCCCCGGCATCCGTCCGGCAACGGGATGAATAGCATATTTGACATCGATTCCTTTTTTGCTTAGAAGTTCCTCTAATTCATGTAAAACATGTTGCGCTTGAGCAACGGCCAAGCCATAACCGGGAACTATGATTACCTTGTTGGCATAATTCAAAAGAATAGCTGCATCGCTAGGGCCGGCTTCTTTAATGTTTCCTTTTATTTTGGTACTACTTGTGCCTGCTGCAGAGCTTCCTTCGCCAAAAGCCCCAAAAACAACAGCCGATAAAGAACGATTCATGGCCTTAGTCATCGCCACTGTTAAAATAGTTCCTGCTGACCCAACCAATATACCACCTGTAAGCATGGCCATATTGCCGTATAAAAATCCACCGAAAGCTGCGGCTAAACCGGTAAAAGAGTTTAATAATGAAATAACTACGGGCATATCAGCTCCGCCAATAGGTAAAACAAACAGCACACCGTAAATCAAGGCTAGGGCAAATAAAGTATAAATAAATACGGGATTTGAAACTTGAGCCCAAACAATATATACACCCAAAAGAACCAAAACCAAAGCCAATAACGTATTGAGAATGTTGTATTTAGGTAATCTTATCGGTTTTCGCAAACGACCATTGAGTTTGGCCCAAGCAATCATACTACCGGCAAATGAAATACTACCGATAACTAAACCGGCAACAATCATTGACATTTTAGAACTGTGCCCTATATTATGAGCAAATTCCATCAAACCGATTAAAGCTGCTGTAGCGCCACCCATACCATTAAAAAATGAAACCAATTCGGGCATTTTAGTCATTTCGACTTTTTTGGCAATAGACCAACCTATAATACTTCCAATCAAAATAGCTGTAAAAATAAGCCCGTAAACAAAAGTCGGTACACGTAAATGAGCTATTTTAGGATAAATAAAAATAGTGCCCAAAATAGCCAAAGTCATGCCAATAGCTGAATAAAAATTACCGTTACGGGCCGTTTTAGGACTACCGAGCATTTTCAGCCCGACTATAAATCCGACTGATGCTAATAAATAAAGAATATCTAATACCGCTGTTTCCATTATTTTTTAGGTTTAAACATATCCAACATTCTATCCGTTACCACAAAACCGCCTACAACGTTTAAGGTTCCTAAGATCACTGCTATAAAACCTATAGCCAATCCCAACATATTGTCAGGGTCCATATGTAGCATAACCAAGATTGCACCAATAATAACCACGCCATGGATTGCATTTGCTCCGGACATTAATGGGGTATGTAATACCGCCGGCACATGTCCTATAATTTCAATACCGACAAAAACCATTAAAATGACAATATAAATCATTTGAATGTTTTGTTGAAAAAAGTTAAATAATTCTGTCATATTTGTATATTTTATTTTAAAAGTTACTTTAGTTACTTAAAAGTCTAAAAATACAACAAAACGTGGCATGAATCAAATTTTTGATTAAAAAAATATTAAAAACCGCAAAAAAATATTCTAAATGAATTCCGCAATATAAATCTTGACATTTATATATGTTCTCATGTTTTTTGGGCTGTGCTTCACTTAACTAAGAAAAAGTATGATTTTCTTAAAGAAATTTAAATAACAAATCATTAGAAACAGTCTAAAATTTAGTGCTGATTATCAGGTGTTTTACAATTATTTTTGTTAAACTAACAAGAGGCATTATTGATTTCATACTTTATATTTTCCATTCATAACTTTAAATGATAAAGTTTAAAAGGCTTACATTATTATCATTGAGTTACTGAATCTAAAATATCCAGACTATACCAAAGCTTGTAAATAGTAGCGCACTTTCTTAATATCTGATTAAGTTGCTTTCAATATCCTCATCATATCTCATAATAAATTTATCGATTTTACTTTCGTTAAATTTACAATTGTCAAGCACTTTATTACTTATTAATTTTTTGACAAGTAGTTTTTTAGTGAAAATATAAGATTTCGAAGTGAGTGATTTTTTCTGCTCTACAAAAATTATTTTTATAAATAAGCCATCATTTCGGCCAATTCCGGTTCTAATAAATTTCAAATACACAGTTTGATTATCATCTAAAGTTGAAATCATTACATTATTCGGGTCAGAATCATCATATTTTAAACATTCTTTACCATTAATTAGAACAATTCCTTTTTTAAATTTTATTTTTTGAGCCTGCAAAACTCCAATTGAGAATAACATCAATACTAAGAGTAAAATTTTTTTTCATTTTTTTTTACTTTTAAATTATCCAATTTAAGATTT